>NZ_JAUSTY010000025.1 GCF_030813115.1 Bacillus horti
TTGGGATTTGTTCTCTGCTTGGAACGTTTCCCAGTATACCAAGTGGCGCTTTTCTACTCAAACCTCAAATTACTTCATTACAGGAATGGCTCCTTTTGGACAAAACTCAGACGTTTCTCTTGAAATCATTCGTGAAGAAGGAATGCAGACCATGAATTGGTCTAATGGATCTTTAGATTGGGAGCTTAAGCAGCCTGAGGAAATTGTAGAGCAAGTGCTCTCCAACATGAAAAATGGCGATAATATTTTATTCCATGATAAAACAATTACAGCTGAAGCGTTAGAGCCTATTTTAAAGGAGCTTAAAGCTCAAGGCTACAAATTCGTTGTTCCTACTGAGGTCATTTTGCCTGGAGAGGAGCAATAACAAACGGAGCCCCGTATGTTTGTCCTATAGCTGGACTTACACTCGAGGCTCCTTTTTTACAGTCTAAGAAAGTATAAAATTTGATACCATGATTATTTTCAAATTTTATACTTTCTGACTGCAGGACATAGGACGACTTGCAACTTAAGTTGCTTAGCGTCACTTGCCCACTTTGTGTGAAAGCTTCCTCTAATGATGGATTAGACAACCTCTTCGAGAGGGCTTCGATAGAAGCTTTTCTTATTTTGATCGTATTGTAAAAAGATGTAGCTCAGATTCTGTTCCTAAGCGTAATGGGATATGAGACGTTCCAGCACCCTGACTGATAAATAATGTTAAGCCTTTTTCTTTAAAGGGATAGAACCCAGCAGAGTATTTGCTATAAAACGCTCCAAATATTTTTGACCCTATAAATGGGATGCGAATCTGCCCACCATGAGTATGACCACTAAAAACTAATCCAATCTGATGCTCCTTTTCAATGGATAAGACGATTTTAGGGTCATGTGCAAGCACGATTCTAAAGCCTGGCGACTGTTCAATATCAAGAAGAGCATAATGTAATTGAGCTCTATTCCTGCTTAAATCATCTACTCCCAGCAGCCATAGACGATCCTCACCCGCTTCAAAGGATATGGCCCTATTATCAAGAATATGCACGCCACTAAGCTGTAGAAGTAGGTCTAACTCTCTATCATCAGCTTCGTAGTCATGGTTTCCCCAAACAAAATAAGTAGGAGCTAACGAAGTGAAAAACTGTACATGCTGCTTCACTACATCAAGAGAGGCTCCCTTTTCAGTAAGATCGCCCCCAATTAATACTACATCAATGGCCAGACCTTTAAGCTTTTCCTTCATCTCCTCAGAAATAACCTCTCTGTGCAAATCAGAGATAAATAAAAAATTCACCCCATCAAAGCCCTGAGGCCAGCCATCTACTGTAATTTCCTGCTGACGAAGCTTTAGATTCTTCGCTTTTTTATACATGACGTAGATAAGTCCCAAGCCTAATAAACAAATAGAAAGCCCTATCATTATAAAAGTAAACATATTATCCCTCTCTTACATAAACCACATCTTTTTTTCGATTTAAGCGTAAAATACTGCCCTCATAAAGTAGAATGATTAAGCTCAATGTCAGAATAAGAGCAGGAAAAAAAAGCAGTATTTGAACATAAGCGGCAACTGCTAGTGTAGCAACAGCTACAGCCTCATAGGGTTTCTTTTTGAGAATCAAAGACACCTTGAACTCATAAATGACCTTTTTTAAGACTAAGGAAAGCATGAGTAAGGAAAAAATAAAAAGAATTCCACTAATCAAATAATGAAAAGGCTTCAGCACTATCATAGCTAAGATATCCTCTTTGTTGGACAGGTGAATTTCCTTTAAGACGGGGAGGCCATAGCTCTGATTAATATCCAATACTGAGGGCCAGACACCCTGAGCAACAATACTTAATAGGAAAGCAAGTGTTACCATAGTCCATAGCCACCATAACTTCATCGTATATACCCCTTCTTTCGTACAAGGCTCTCTCCAACATACTATGAGTTTGGGGCAGGGTTTATAACAACTGACCGAAGTACATGCTCAAATACAGGGTCTAAAACAAGGGCTGAAAAACCTTTAGACACACTAGGCTCTACGTCTATTGGTAACAAAATGGCTCCCTCCGTATCAATTCCGGTGTGGGTCTCAATGCTTTGAACATGGCAAACATAAACATTTTTCATAAAGGATGTATCAGGAGAACTAACCTCATATTGACCAACTAAATATATCTCACTAGTTAGACCACCCGTCTCCTCATAAAGCTCTCTTATTGCTGCCTCCACAGGCTGCTCATTAGGCTCAACCTTCCCACCCGGCCACTCTAACCCTCTTTTTTTATGCTTCGTAAACAAAAGCTGGTCTTGATAAAAGGCTAGAACCACAACATGACCAGCCGGCAACGGGGCTTTAGGGAATAAAGTTAACTTGATCTGGTGATCATAGGCACCTTTAAATTGAAAAGAATGTTCCGTACCTGATATTTTCAGCTTCATGCTTATTTCCTTCCATTCCTATTCATCGGAATTTGTAGTACCTCCATGCTTAGCAAATATATTAAAAGCTCCACTCACCTCTATAATACTCCCAGTGATAAAGTCGGATTGAGGTGAGCTCAAAAACTCGACAACTCTAGAAATATCTTCACCTGTACCTGGTCGTCCTACAGGAGCAGTATCCACCGATTGGTGATCCTTAACATCCTTGATCCGTTTCTCCTTGTTGTCCCCCACAATATCTCCAGGGCAAATCATATTAATGGTAATCCCAGCATCAGCCTCTTCTTCAGCGATAGAGCGCGTTAGAGACGCTAATCCACTTTTTGCTGCGGCAAAAGCGGCACGGTACATCCAGCCAGAAGCATGTCCTGCTTGCTGGAAGCCGAATGTAATAATTCTCCCCCATTTCTTTTCTCTCATTTGGGGTATAAGCATACGTGTCATATAAAAAAAAGAATCGAGATTTCCGTTTATTATTTGCTGCCATTCATCTATGCTGTAATCCACCATTTTTCTTCTCTCAAACATATAAGGTCCTGCACTTAGGACACAAATATCAATCGTACCAAACCTAGCTAATCCTTGTTCAATTAATCGTTCACAGTCCTCTAGCTTCGTCACATCACCCTGAATGACAGCACAGCTTACACCAAGCTGCTCCACCTGCTGCTGTAAATCCAGAGCTTGCTGTTCACTAGAGCGATAATTGATCACAATATCATGACCTGCCTTGGCTAAATCAAGCACAATCTGCACAGCTAGTCCTGTCGCACCTCCTGTAACCAGTGCCACTCTTCTCTTCACAGCAATCACCTCAGATCGATTCATTGTAGAAGCCTTCTTTCAAGAAAGGTATAGATAGGAATATGAAATCTATCATAGATTGTACCACAGGACAACGTAAAACACATGAATTAAGCAAAAATGGGCATAGTAAATCCTGAACTAAAAAAATATTTGAGGAGGCAATATTGTATGCAACAGCTTCATACTGGCCAGTCCGTTCCTCTGTCACAGCCACCTAAGGTCATTACAACTAAGGATTTAAGCTACCTAGAGGATCAGCTATCTTGGCATCTAAACATCGTTAAAAAATGCTCCCATTACGCTCAGGAGTCTACAGACCCTATGGTTCAACAGCTTTTAAATCAGGCTGGAGAAATGCATCAAAGACACTACCAAACTCTTCTTAAGCATTGTCAAAACAATAACACGCAAATGATGACTAGTGTCCAGCAGCAAATGCAGCAAGGGTCGGCACAGCAAGCTCAGCAAACAAACTAAATCAAAAAGGAGGGATTACTTAAATGAATCCAAATCAACAGCAGGCTAATAATAATCAAGGACAGCAAACACAGAACCAGAATCAAAATCAAATTGCTAATCCTAGCTCCACCACAAACATGCAAGGAACTGAAATGACTGACAGAGATCGAGTCACAGACGTGTTAGCTAGTGAAAAGTACCTGATCACCTCTTCCAATACAGCTGCTTGGGAGGCTAGCCATCAGGATTTATATCAGGACATCTTCACGATCTGTACAGAGCTACAGGAGTATCATAGGGATTTATATGAGCTTATGTTTCAGAAGGGCTGGTACAAGCTTGAAGCGGCTGAGCAACAAAAGCTAGATCAGGTTTATCAGCAGTTTACTGGCTATTCTTCTCAGCTGCCTTATACTGGTCAGACACATTAAGCCTGAATTTCCAAAACGGTTGGAAAGGATTAATTTAAAAACTTTCACACAATATGAGTAAACATATCTAGTTACGAAAAAGCATTATCTTTTATGGATATGCTTTTTTTGTATGAAACAGGAAAGCAATCAAAGACTAAAGCATAATTTTATCCAGTAGAACAATCTTATAATATATAAGTTAATTAGGGTCTTCCCAAATGGCATATACTTTTGTCATTTGGGAAGACCCTCTTTGTTATATTAATTACCTTATATCATTATTATACCATAAACTGGATATGAAAAATAAGTCTTATATTGCTTTCAACAATCATTTAGACTTTTTAGAGTAAGGATAGAAATTTATACAATGAGGGGGAAACATATTGATCAGAAAAGCAGAGGGTTCGATAAAAGGAATCGGGAAGCACATGGACGAAATAACCCATCCATTTTCCTTCAGTGGGAACATAGCCATTGCTCAAGATGGGAATGTCTTATTCCAAAAATGCTATGGGCTAGCAGACATTGAGCACAATGTACCACATACACCTCAGAGCAAATTTCGCATAGGTTCACTCAGCAAGGCATTTACAGCATTAGGGATTTTAATGTTGGAAGAGCAAGGTAAACTGAATCTTACTGACACCCTAAATATCTATATTCCTGAGCTTTTGTATGGCAAGGAAGTGACAATTCACCACTTACTTAGTCATACCTCTGGTATACCTAACTTTGTACTTTTTCCTGAGTTTCGGAATCTTTATGAGAAAAATGGCTTTTCTCCCGAAGAATTAATCGAACTTCTAAATCCTAAGGGTTTTGTAACATCCCCTGGCAAGCAATATTCTTATTCTAATACAGGATACTACTTGTTAGCTTTAATTATTGAAAAAGTATCTCAGAAGAGCTATGAAGCTTTTCTTACTGATCAAATTTTCAACCCCTTACAAATGAACAATTCAGGCTATGACCTTAGTGAGACTATACTATCTCATCGTGCGAGAGGATATAAAATTGACCAAGAGCATAATATTTTGCAAAATGCCGATTACCTAGATATGAAGGTTCCTTTCGGAGGAGGAGGGTTATATTCCACAATTGAGGATTTGTTGCTTTGGGATAAGGCACTCTTCTCCCCATCCTTTATCTCCACAATGATATTAAATAAACTATATACTCCAAACAAAGAGAACTATGGATACGGTTGGAGAATTTTTGAAAGGCATGGTCAACAGGTTGTAGAGCATGGAGGTGGAATTTGCGGCTTTACAACTCATATGCAGCGTTACTTGACAGATAAGATGACCATTATAGTATTGAGTAATTATCAGATCCCATGGGCTGCCAAGACAGGCCATGAGCTAGCTAATATCCTATTTGATGCATAATAAAAAGGGTCGTTCCTTCAAGTGAAGAACGACCCAATCATTTTACTCTTTTTCTTGAACAGTCCGGCCGAAAAGTAGTACACCAAGACCACCCAAAATTCCTGCTACCAACCACAGATTTAGTACATCATAAATAAAGAAGGCAATAATAAAGGCAGCCGCAAAACCTGTTGTCACACATTGAGATATGATAATAACAGGTGTTAGAGCGCGGCGCTCCTTTAGTCTTAGAATATTGGCAAACGTTGAAATAAATAGCCCACTTGTCAAGCAGAATATCGATAATACCACTAGTAATGGTCCTGTCTCAAAAAAGCCCATTTTTGGACTCAAGGCAATTCCTATGACTGATATCCAAACCCCAGTATTCATGATGAATCTACTATTACTCAAAAATTTATCCAACTTAATCCCCCCGTTACACGTATACTATTATAGACAAAATACCGCTAAAAAACGAGTCTGTTTGCTTTTATAGATGGATGGGTATTACTTTGATATCTAAAAAAGCCTATAGATAAGGATGTGGTAGCATGAACCTGCATAATAAGGTTTATGATTTAATTGGAGTAGGTATTGGCCCCTTTAACCTTAGTTTAGCTGCATTAGTAGATCAGACTGAGCTAGATGCTTTATTTTTTGAGCAAGAAGCTTCATTCAACTGGCATCCCGGCATGCTGATTGAGGGCACTGATTTGCAATCTCCGTTTTTAGCTGATTTTGTTTCCTTTGCTGATCCAACAAGTCCCTATACGTTCACAAACTACTTACACAAGCATGAACGATTATATAAATTCTATTTCTTTAACCGCTCAACCATCCCTAGAAGAGAATATAATCAGTATGGAAAATGGGTTGCCAAGCAGCTATCCTCCTGCCTTTTTCATCGTAAAGTCATTAATGTTGTTGATCTTGGAGAAAAAGAGCCGCTTTATCAGGTGCATGTTCGACATGTTAGTTCAGAGGAAACAGAAGTATTTCTTACGAAAAATGTAGTCATTGGTACCGGTAGCATACCTAATATTCCAAAATCTTTTACTCAGCTCCCTGAACAGGATATTGTGCATACAAGCCGTTATTTAAAGCAAAAAAGCCATTTGCTCCATTCAAAAAGTATTACCATCGTTGGCTCTGGTCAAAGTGCAGCTGAAGTTTTTTTAGATCTTTTAAATGAGCAAAAGGACTATTCTTACTCTCTATCCTGGTACACACGAGAGACTGGCTTTTTTCAACAAGAAGCGGCTAAGCTAGGGAGAGAGGTTTTTTCACCTGAATATGTTGATTATTTTCAAAATTTAACCTACAAGCAAAGTGTCAACGCGCTTGGGCACCTCGACCATGTGAGAAATGGAATAGATCCAGAAACCCTTGTCTCGATTTATAACCTGTTATATCATCGCTCTATTGATCAGGAGCTAAACGTTATGATACAACCACTCACAGATGTACAAGATATAACAGCCTCAGCCGAAGAAAAAAACTATGAGCTCGAATGTAAGCAATGGCAGCTTGAGGAAGCCTTTACTCATACTACAGAAAAAGTAGTTCTAGCCACAGGCTACAAGCCTTATTATCCTGAATGGCTTTCCCGCTTTAAAGATGATTTGACTTATGAGGAAGAAGCACCAGAGCGCTTTAAGGTTGCTGAGGATTATCGTCTCGTTTTCAAGCAAAAGCGTGACCACCACATTTACACACAGGTGGATACAGAGCATACGCACGGGACAGCTGCTACAAACCTTGTGCTATCCGTATTAGGAAATCAAAAAATAATTAACTCTATAGCTAGAAAGCAAATTTACCCGATTCCTAAACGTTCTATTTTTCAGCAATTCAAACCCATATCCACGTCATAAAGCAGGAACAATTCAGGTTCGTAGCTATCTTTGCTCAAGATATGATAAAAATATTTATGAAGACGTATCTTTTTGAGGATTATTAACGTTAATTATATAGATTTTTTAAGTCTATTGCGGTTGAATTTAAAAGGAGCTTAAGAGCAAACAAGTAAAGGAAGTGTAGGTGATTAAAAGTGGCTACTCATTCGGACGACATCCTACAGGTACTCCCTATTTTAAAGCGTTATTGTCACGCTATAGCCCCTTCAATATGGGAAGCGGACGACCTTGTACAGGATACGTTTATTCGGTGGTACACGTTTCAAAAGAATACAAAAAGCACCCCGAAGCTATCCAAAGCGTTTCTATATCAAATGGCTATTCATACCTGGATCGATCAGAAAAGGAAGCAAAGGCATCAAGAACAACAGCTAGTAGATTCAAATAAGGCCTCATCCTTTGAGGATCGCTTTGATGTCGAACATACCCTTGAACAGCTTGTTCAGCAGCTTACGTTAAAGCAAAGTGTGACCTTCTTCCTGCATGATGTTTTTGATTATAAGGCGAAAGAAATTAGTTTCCTACTGAAAACCTCTGAGGGAGCTATTAAAGCCGCTTTACACCGTGCAAGAAATGCACTGAAAAGATATGCTGAGGAACAACCAATAACTCGGTCTACTATGGATGAAACGCCATTTGAAATGCATGCTCAAATGCCATTATCAGAGCAGGAGACAGAGCTTGTTAAGGTGATGTCGCATGCTATTATTACTCAAGATCCGCAAGCTCTACTGCGTTATATTCCAGTGCTAGGGCTTACGACAAGCTCTACTGTGCAAGCGAGGAGTACTGCTCATACAAGTCAAGCTAAGAGTACTGTACAAACAAAAATTGTAGGTAAGATGCTGACAAGACAGCCTATTAAGTCATCATTACGTATCCAAAGCCAAGCCGCTTAATCAGCTTTTTTGAAAAAAGGGACCTACCTTTTATTTGCTATGCTCTTTTAAGTGATTACTCCTTCCTTTTGAATCAGCTAATTCTTAGGAGGATGCAAAATGTCTGTAATTCCATATGTGATTGAACAATCAAGTCGTGGAGAAAGGTCCTATGACATATACTCTCGCCTACTGAAGGATCGTATCATTTTCTTAGGTTCAGAAATTAATGATCAGGTCGCAAATGCCATTGTGGCTCAGCTGCTATTTTTAGCAGCTGACGATCCAGATAAGGATATATCCCTTTATATTAATAGCCCTGGAGGATCTGTTTCAGCAGGCTTTGCCGTATTTGATACGATTCAGCATATAAAGCCCGATGTTTCAACAATCTGCACTGGAGCAGCATACTCTTACGGGGCAACATTACTACTGGCGGGCACTAAAGGAAAGCGATATGCCTTACCGAACAGCGAAATAATGATTCATCAGCCTCATGGCGGAGCTCAGGGGCAAGCTAGTGATTTAGAGATTACGGCTAAGCGCTTTCTAAAGTCTAAAGCGCTATTGAATAAAATCATTGCTGAACGCACAGGGCAACCTATTGAAAAAGTCGAACAGGATTCAAATCGAGATTATTTTATGACAGCGCAAGAGGCTTTGGACTACGGGGTCATTGATAAAATCATTACTTAACTTCAGCTAGTTGCATTGAAGGCTCCTAAAGTTTATGCAGAGAAAGAAAAGAAGCGTTAGAAAAACACCCTTATCCTTTTCATTGGATAAGGGTGTTTTACATTCATCATGATCAGGTACTATCAGATTACGAACTTTCCGTCTGGTATCGTTCTTCCTCTGAACGATTCTCAGATTCACTCTGATCATCTTCAATAGATGGTTCTGCTTTTGTAATTTCAACTTTTCTTATTCTGTGCTTTTCTTTCTTTAAGACTTTGAACGTATATCCTTCATAATCTACCTCATGCCCTTCACGTAGAGCTTGGTTTTGACTGTAGAGCCAGCCACCAACTGTATTGAAGTCATCGTTTTCTATATGAAGAACTAAAAGCTCATTAATTTCGGTTATAGGAACCTTACCATCGACAATAAGATGGTTTTCACTAAGCTTTTCAATTTCTGGCTTTTCTTCCTGATCAAATTCATCGCGGATATCGCCAACAATTTCCTCAAGTATATCTTCGATAGTTACAAGTCCAGAGGTTCCGCCATACTCATCAACCAGGATAGCTAAATGCTTACGTTGCTTCTGCATTTCCTTGAGAAGCTGTTTAACTGGTGTAGCATCGATGACCGTTAAAACTGGACGAATAATTTCTTTAAGATCTAGATCTGGCTTTTCTGCCAGGATCAAGAAAAATTCCTTCGTATTCACCATACCAACAATGCTATCTTTATTGTCAGCTATAACCGGGAAACGTGTATATTGCTCCTCTTTAATGATTTTCATATTCTGTTCTAAGGTATTATCTAGCTCTAAACAAACCATATCCGTACGCGGAATCATAATCTCTTTCGCTAGTAAGTCATCAAAGTCAAAGATTTTACGTACGTAACCATACTCAGATTGGTTAATTTCTCCGCTCTCAAAGCTTTCGGAAAGGATGATTCTAAGCTCATCCTCAGAATGAGCTTCTGCATGCTCATTAGACGATCTCATTCCAAATAATTTAAGAAACTGGTTCGCTGAACCGTTCAGTACCCAGATGAATGGATACATTAGGGTATGATACCAAATAAGCGGTCTAGCTAACAACAGACTAAGCCTCTCTGCCTTTTGGATCGCTACAGATTTAGGAGCTAGCTCACCAAATACCACGTGTAAAAAGGTCATGATCGCAAATGCAATGATAAATGAAATCAATGTTATAGCTTGATCAGGGAGATTTAACTCCTCAATAAGTGGATGTAACAGCTTTTCAATGGTTGGTTCTCCTAACCAACCTAATCCTAAGGCTGTTATCGTGATTCCTAGCTGACAGGCAGCTAAGTAACCATCTAGGTTAGAAATAACTCTTCTAACCAATAAAGCTGTTTTATTTCCCTCCTGGATTAGCTGATCTACTCTACTTGTCCTAACTTTTACAAAGGCAAACTCCGCACCTACAAAAAACGCCGTCGCTAGTATCAATATTAAAACTGCTATTAAATTAATGGTAACCATCTGGTTATCATCAGTCCCCTTTACTTTATCATTATAGAATTCTTAACTTGTTCTAATTTTGTCTATAACATACTAAAAGTTGAAAAGGGATCTGCTTCTACATTCTCTTACTTACATAGTTGCTTATATATCTATCTTCAAACCATTACCTTTTGTAGCTTTAATAATTCAAGATAAGGAAATTATGGCTTTAAGCTAAACTCCTTGTGTCTTTATATGCTTATGCTTATTTATGTGCATTTAATCCTTTTCTGAGATGCATGTTCCTATACCAAAACCGTACTCATCTCTAAGGGTGTGCACTTTAATTCTTATTAGCGGTTTGAAGGGTATACCCGAATAGGGAAGTACCGATGTTCATTTCAGATCTATGAGCAGAGAGCAGATCCATGTACGTATAAAAAGCATTCCACTGATTATTCATACCTCTATCTGCCGCTAACTGTCCAAGTCGCTGCAACTTCCCATCGGCGCCTCACTCCTTTATACATATAATAGAATAATCATACTATATTTTTATTTACCCCGTCAAAAACCGAAACAAAGGGTTTTAGCTCCGTTTTACGCCAATATAATCAAAAAAGGAAACGTTATGACCGTTTCCCTTTCTCTGTGTTCGTATCCTGTTCATTTTCTCTTTGTGTCTCTTTCTTCCCTTTCTCTTGCTCATCCTTATTCTGCAATTGCTCTAATTTCTCTTCTAGCTCTTCTGCTTCATCCTCATCTGTATCTAGTATAATCGTACGAGCTGGTGTAGCTAGAGAAACCTCTTCACGTTCAAGCACCTCAAGAATTTTAAAGTGAACCTCCTCTTTAATCACTAACCATTCTCCCCAGTTTGTTGTATTGGTAAAGAAATAAAGCATGATTTCAAGGCTGTTTTCCGTGAACTTATCAAAGTGAACAAATAAGGTTTGCTTATTAATAGCATCATGGTTCTGTAAATATTGTCTAATGTCTTTTACTACTGTATCTACCCTATCTCTTGGTGTTGTAAAAGGAATTCTTAGCTGAAAGCTAATTTGCCTTCTACCCATTTTTGACCAGTTTGTGATAGCCTCGTTAGATAGCGTTGAATTAGGGACTGTCACCAATCCATCAGCAAAGGTACGAATCCGCGTGCTCCGGAATGTTAAATCCTCAACTGTTCCTTCTACGGTTGGTGTCTGAATCCAATCCCCAATGGTAAAAGGCTTTTCAGTAATAATCACTATTCCGCCAAATATGTTTTTGACTGAATCCTGAGCAGCTAGAGCAAAAGCCAGCCCGCCCAAACCTAAACCTGCCACAAATCCGTTCACATCATAGCCTAATACATCTGCAATAATAGCAAAGGCTAAAGCAATAATAATAAAACGAATGGCTTTTGAGATAAAGGGCAATAAAATTTGATCTAATTCATAATTAAACCTGTTCCCAATTTTGGTTAACCATGCAGAGGATTCACTAGAAAGGTTAAATAATCCCCAGGCAATTAAAAAGACAATAGAAGCTCTAAAAAGAGTTAATGTTCCAGAGGTCAAAGCAGCAGCTACAACTGGGCTAATTGGAAGCTCTGCCACAGCATAATTAATGGATACTAGCAATCCAATAAAAATGAAAAACGTACGCATTGGCTTCTCAAAGGCAAGTAATATTGACTCATCATAGCCTAGCTTGGTTTTTTTCGTTAATCGTAAAAACAACTTAAAGATATACGTCGTAAAAATCCTACGGAAGATCCAGAATACAATAAAAATAAGAAGACTTATACCTATAACACCTAATATTTCTAAACTATTGTTTGTCAGGTTTTGTTGGATGCCTTGCCAGTTCCTTAACCAATCACTCATATCTCTCTCCTAATACATTTGACTTCTCGAGTTCTCGACGATTTGCCCCTAAATTTTATAAGTCAAAACTCTGTTATTTAAGGGTTTTCCTTTTTTCTTAGCTATGAGAAAAGCTTCTTTTTGAAGCCCTCTCGAAGAGTCGTTTAATCCATCATTAGAGGAAGCTCTCCATGCTGTCAGAAAGTATAAAACTTGAAGGAAACATGATTTAAAGCCTTTATACTTTCTTATACTGTAACAAAAATCAATGATTGTTTCAAAACCTGTATTTATACTTTTCCTTGGATTTTCATGCTTGTTTGCTTAAATAACTCATGAGTCAGTACAGCCCCACCCGTAACCAATATTCCTTGAATGATAGCCTGAATATTAAATCCAAGAAGCAGGATCGAAAATACACAGCCGATGACAAGTAAAATCCAAGGAAGCAGCCAGCTTTTCACATAAGGTGTCATTTTCAAAAAATGCCCAATGGTCCATAGAACAGGAATAAGAATGTACATTTCCTCTCGAATAAATTGAACAAAGTCCACCCTCCTCACCTCCTATTTTATTATATGCTTGGGCTTGTCAAACAGTGATTTTAATGTAGTTCTTAATGTCCTTGCACTCCATTTAACCAATCCCAATAAAAATTTAGTAGAAAGATAATACAAATATCATTGGGCAGGCACCCATCCGAAAATAAATGAATAAGCTATGAAGAACTAGGTAAAGAGATAAGGAGGAGAGCTATTTTGCAGATACATGTTGTCAAACAAGGCGAGACCCTACAAGGAATCGCTAACACATATAATGTAACGGCAGCTCGCTTGGAGGAATCCAATCAAATACCAAATGCAGACCGCTTAGTCCCGGGGCAAACAATTGTGATCCCGATCTGGGGAAGTTATCACTGGATACAGCCTGGTGAATCTCTTTATCAGCTGAGTCGGAGGTATGAAATTCCTGTTGAAGAGCTACAACGCATTAATCAAATTAGTTCACCTGAGCAGCTACAAGTAGGATTTCGTGTATATATTCCTCAGAAACAAAGACCTGAAAGAGATGTCAGCGCTTATTTAGAGCCTCGCCCGACCGGTAATCAGGAGCCAGCTATTATAAATAGTGTGGGGGAGAATTTGACCTTCATCACTCTATTTAGCTATCAGATCAATGCTGACGGAACGTTAAGACCAATGAACGATCAGCCATCCATCAACGCTGCCTATCAAAATAGAGTTGTACCGCTTATGGTTTTAACAAATATCCCTCCAGAGGGTGGCTTTAGTACGGAACTCATCACAACCATTTTAAATGACCCGGCCTTACAGGATCGACTGCTTGATGAGTCATTAGCTATCATGAGAGAAAAAGGCTATTTAGGGCTTGATTTCGATATCGAGTATGTAGGGGCAGCCAATCGTGAAAAATACAATGAGCTCCTTCGTAAAGCTTCTGCTCGGTTAAAAGCTGAAGGATTTCTCCTATCTTCTGCACTTGCTCCAAAAACGAGTGTAACTCAAACGGGAGTTCTTTATGAGGGGCATGATTATCAGGCCCATGGCGAAATCGTTGATTTCACGTTTATCATGACTTACGAATGGGGCTGGTCAGGAGGACCTCCTATGGCCGTGTCACCTTTAAACCAGGTACGCAGAGTCATGGAATTTGCTGTGTCACAAATCCCTACCTCAAAGCTTATGATGGGGATCCCTTTGTATGGCTATGATTGGACATTACCTTATGTCCAGGGAGGAGCGTTTGCTAGAGCCATTAGTCCGCAGCAAGCTATCCTTTTAGCTGATCAATACGGCGTTGAAATTCAATACGATGAAACGGCCCAATCCCCTCATTTTAACTATACTGATGAACAAGGCAGAGAACACGAGGTATGGTTTGAGGACGCTAGGAGTATTCAAGCAAAGTTTGATCTAGTAAAGGAATTAGGCATTCGTGGCTTTTTCTACTGGGTATTGAGATTTGAATTTCCACAGAATTGGCTCCTTGTGCAGGATAATTTCGTTGTTCGAAAAAGGGTATAGCTATATAAACAAAAAACTCTGGATGACCTAATCATACGAAAAGAGCTGTCCATGAAAAGTACATTTTTCTGGAACAGCTCTTTTGTTATTCACGTGTAACGCACATATATGAACTATTAAAAACGTCAAGATTCACCTATGAGGTTGCCTCTATGGCATTTCTGGTATTAAAATTGTTGTTCCACTTTGAATGTTACCTGGATCTGAAATGCCGTTAAACTTCGCTAATTCGTCAGCATAGTTTTGACCATAATAATTTATACTTATGCGATACAGACCTTCCCCAGGCTGAATGGTATGTGTGGCTAGTATTTTACGATCTGTAGGTGAATCCTCTTCTTCATCTTCATCACGGCTTTCATCTGTCTCTTGGTCTGGTGTCTCTTCTTCAGATGCGTCAACAGAATCACCTTCAGGCGAAGAGTTATCCTCTATTTCTGATCCTTCTCCAAAATCAACGCTTCCATCATTGGCTTCCGGCTGGTTTGACTCATTTGAATCATCATCGTCTGCACCCACACCTGTCCCACCTGGATTAAGTGCTCCTTGCTCTAGTAAGCGATCAAAGGGATCCTGATGCGGTTCAGTCGCTTGGTTCTGTCTTTCCTGCCAATACCAAACAAGAAGAAACGATAGAATTAGAGCAAGAAAGGTGAAGAGAAACACTTGAATCCATAAAAATGCTCTCTTTCCCCTAGGTCTTCTTTCCTCTTCTTCATTTTCTTCTAGCTCTTCTTCTTCAAATTCTGAAGTAGGATCCTTTAGCCCGTCATCCTCGAAATCTTGAGTTTCCTCAAGCTGGTCTTTCTTAGCTCTTTTTCGAGCTGCCTCTCTCATTTCTTGTCTTTTTTTATGGGTAACACTGCGCGGTGGCAATGCTCGTATTTGCTCTAAAAGCTCATCTTCCGAATAGACAGGTGATGTCAGCTGCTCATCTCTTTTACTCATTATCATGATCACCCTTTTCTAAAACTTCCTGTATATATAATTCTTTGTTCTTCGATAAATTCCTGCAATTTATTTTTCGAATGAAATAAGGCGATATCGTATCAGAATCCCTAAGATAAAATCAATTAAAAAATGAGCTAAGATCATGCCCCATAGGCTGCCTGTCCATTCATACATAAAGCCAAAGCCAAGGCTAATTCCTATAATAAGCACACTATAAAGCCACTTTTTTAAATAGCGAAAATGTAACAAAGCAAAAATAACACTTGACCAAAAAAGACCGATTAAATTCTGTAAAACTCCACGGAACAGGAATTCCTCTACAACAGCCACACCTAAGGCAATGATGGCAATTTGCCACACATTGACATCACGGAATAGCCGTTCATTTACTCCACCATCATCAAAGTAATCCTCTGGTAGTAGCTTCATAAGAACAACATCAAGAGTAACCACACATACAGCAAAGCCTGCTCCCACTAGCAAAGCAAAGCCTAGCTCATCAAAATGATAGAGCTCTTTTAGCGGTAAATCTTGCCGTAAAAAGAAAAAATAAATGATACCTCCAATCAATGCTAATCCAGCCTGAGTGACAGCCAGATTTAAGTAAAGAACTCTGTTAGATACTTGATTTAATTGCTTCCTCATATCCATTCTATTCACCATCTCTTGCTGGGATTGGCCACAATCTTTTTAGTTTCTCTGACCATAATTGTTCTACTCGTTGAAATGACTCTTTTTGCACAGTAGGGTTATTATGTGAGTCAATGTCCTCGTATCTACTCCGAGATCCATTTTGATCTACAGCTCTATTTTGATCCTGAGCACTCTCTTGAGCTTGAAGGCTGTGCTTATCTTGATTTTGAGCCATAGCTCTATTTTGATCACATAAATCACAGCAGACTAGCGGAGGAGCTTCCATACTTTGAGAAAAGTAATCCAATATCTCCTTCCTCCGACAAGCGCTAGCTTCTAATTGTAACCACCTGATCATACTCGCTACTTTGTTTCTTTTTTTCCTTTTCAGCTGTTCAAACTGCCAGTCTAGCGCTTCTAGCTGTGCTTCTCTAGATAAGGATACCGCATTTTTATAATGATGTAGTACCACAGAGATAGACTGCTCTGAGCAGAAAAGCAGTTCCTTCCACTCTTCAAGCTCTATTACGGAACCCTGCTCTTCTGAGGTGTGCTGTATTTGTAGGAAAACCTTAAGCTGCTCCTTCGTCAGAAATTCATTTTCGATAAAATGATAAGGGATATGCTCATCTCCATTTTGTACAAGGACATAGGAAAGACCATCCTTCCCATCTCGACTACACCTGCCCATTTCCTGTACATATTGCTCAATATGGTTAGGAAAGTGATAATGTATGACATAGCGGATATTAGACTTATTGACACCCATACCAAAAGCGTTTGTAGCGCAAACTAGCTTCAGTTCTCCATTAAGATATTGCTCTTGAATCATAAATCTTTCCTCTGCACTTAAGCCACCATGATAATAGGCAACCTGTTCTATACCATGTAGAAATAAATATTCGACGAGCTCTTCCGTTTTTGCTCGAGTTGAACAATAGATTAAACCTGCGTCTTGACGAGCTTGAACTATGCTCAAAATTTGTCTACGCTTCTCTTCCTCAGTGTCTACATGCTCCACCTCAAGCTTGATTTTAGGTCGATCCACGGTGTGCTCAAATAACTGTGGATCAATCAAGCCTCCAAAATGAATAATATCCTGCTTAACCTCAGAGGTAGCCGTTGCCGTCAAAGCAAGACATACTGGTCTTCCTAAATGGTCCCTAGTTTCCTTCAAAGTAAGATATTCCATTCGAAAATCATGTCCCCATTGTGAGATACAATGAGCTTCATCTACAACAAATAAGCTTACCCTCCTTCGCTGCAAAGCATTAATCATATAGTCTGATTGCAAGCCTTCAGGAGATATTAAAATCAGCTTATACTGGTGGAGGTGAGCTAGGATGTATTTTCTTTGTTCAACACTATGCCCACTGTGAAAAGCAATGATGTCCTTGCGTCCAAAACGACGCGCTTCCTTTACCTGATCCTCCATTAACGAAATCAATGGTGAGATAACAACAGTAATACCCTCTAGTAATAAGGATGGGAGCTGATAGCATAAGGATTTTCCACCGCCTGTCGCTTGAATAAGAAAGGTATCCTTTCCGGCTAAAATAGATTGAATCACTTCAAGCTGTCCGGGTTGAAAGGAGGAATAACCAAATTCCTTTTTTAGTATCCGGAGCAAATACTGCTCCGTAGCGATTTGATCTATACTAAATTTGTTCAGGCTAACTCCCCTCCTTTATAGGCACTCCCTGTTAATAAAGCCAAACGTATTTGCAGATAGCTTGCGTCCTCATCTAAGTAATTTTTGATGTCACTTAGTTTCTTTGATTGTAAGGTTTGGCTTGTTTGATTTATCTTTCTCCTAAGGGGCAATGGTAAAAAGTAGCTTATATCCATATCGGGATCGTAGATAGCAATTTCTACAAGATGATCCTCTATAGTGCTTAATTTTAAACCACGCTTCTTTGCAATTTGTTCTAGAGTCATTTTTCTTTTTAAAAGCTCATACGTTTTTCTTGTAGAGACAGTCAACCGTATCTGTTCGGTCCCCTTTGACTGACACAAAGGGGTAAGCTTTATTAATTTTTTATTACGAAGGATCTCTTTATATAACCGACCTACTCCTTGATAATGAAAGACATGTAGCAATGCCTCTGGAATGCCCCACTTCTTTTCTAATTGATACAGGGTTTGACCAGCTACCTGAAAGCCTGTAAGCCTTTGTACCAGCAATTCCGGAATAAGCTCATCCTCCATTTCCCCTAATAAAATATTGATTTCAGCTAAAAGCTCATTTGCGTAGGTTTCTTTATCTTTAATTCCACTCCAATACGCTTTAAACCATTGCTGAATGGTGATATCTTCAATGATTGGAGTGTAATGCTGTGAGTTGTATAAGTAGTGCGAGAGCACTTGTGTAAGCAACTGAAGCTTTTTCCAGAAAAGGATGACCTCCTGATAACCTAACAAACTATCTTCAAGATAAAAAGCACGTTGACTGATTTGAAACTTACTTACCGCATGAGCTAGTAGCGATTCTCCTGCTGGAGTAATGTCATAGAACTCCTTTTTTTTCTGGCTTGATGCTGAGTAAGAAACCTCAGGGCTGTCCTCAATTCTTTCTACCTTCTGTATGTAACCTCTCTTAATTGAATCTTTAACTATCGCATGCCACTCATGTTCTGTTAGCCTTGGTAGCATACCGAACCAGCTTTTATATCCATAAAGAGCTGCATCCTGAATCGCTTGTCCACTTTTTTTCCCTTTCAAAATGTGGTAGCATCCGGACACCGTTCTCTCACCATTCATCCTTTGTAGCATATGTAACAAAATGATGTGGATTCCATTCATTCCCCTATTCACATCCATCTTAGTTCTCTTTTATTTGACGCTTTACATCTCCATTTGTTTGCTTCTATTCTACTATAAGTTGTGAGCAAAAAACGACTTTTTGCCGCTCCTGTAATAGATAGCGCTTTCAAAAAATACCCTGGAAATCTTTTATTAAAAAAGGATTGACAGATGCAACGCTAGCATGTTAGATTATTTACTAAATTAATGTGCTAAATTTTTTGACAGTTATGAATGTACGAAAATTATGCTATTTATATCTAAATAACGATGACAAAGTCATGAGCGTAGATTCTAGAATCTCCAGAGAGCTGGTGGGTGCTGCAAACCAGTGATTCCATTTACGCTTAGCCCTTTTAAGTTGCTAGATCGAAAGATATTGAGTAGATCTAATCGGGACATAGCCCCGTTATCCGCTATTTTCCTATGAGTCTATAATTTTCGTCATTATAGAGAAAAAGGGTGGTACCGCGTGAGTTAACCTTTCGCCCCTTACCTAGAGTAAGTGGTGGGAGGTTTTTTTAATACCTAAAGCTTCCAAATAAATCCACTCTGCTTTGTGTAAGTCTTAGTATGGATTAGTTAAAGAGAAATGAGGAGGAGAGAAACATGTTACCTGATCATCAAACATTACGTATTCCAGGCCCCACCCCAATCCCACCTAGTGTGCAAAAAGCTATGGCACAAGGAATGATTGGACATCGCAGCTCTGATTTTAAGCAGCTTTTACAGGAAATAAGTCCACGACTAAAGCCCATCTTTGGCACCACACATGAGGTTTTATTGCTGACCAATAGTGGCACGGCGGGTCTAGAAGCGGCTGTCGTTAATTCACTTCAACCACATGATGAAGTGCTTGTTTTGGTCACTGGAGCTTTTGGTGAGCGTTTTGTAAAAATCTGCGAGACCTATCAGGCTCATGTTCACCGTCTTGATGTACAGCTTGGTCGTTCTGTTCAGCCAGAGCAGGTAAGCGAATTTCTTAAGCAATATCCAAAGGTAAAAGCTGTATTTGTCACCTATTGTGAGACCTCTACGGCTGTGCTAAACCCAGTAGCAGAGATAGCTACAGCCATTCATGACGTATCTGACGCTCTGGTGATTGTTGATGGAGTCTCCTGTGTCGGTGCTGTACCTATGCAGATGGATGAATGGGGTATTGATATCGTCGTTACGGGTTCACAAAAGGCATTTATGCTCCCTACTGGTCTTTCCTTCATAGCCATTAGTGAGAAGGCTCAAAAAATCATAGATCAGAATAAGCAGCCTCGCTTCTATTTAGATCTACGGAAATATAGAGATAGCATAAAGGAATTCTCTACTCCTTTTACCCCTGCTGTTTCCTTAATTCAAGGCTTACAGCAGACTCTAAATTTATTTGAAGAAGAAGGATTAGAGCAGGTATTTAAACGACATGTGCTTATGAGAGATATGACAAGAGCAGCCTGTCGAGCGTTAAACCTTCCTTTGCTTACATCTGATGAAGACGCCTCTCCTACGGTTACAGCAATAAGACCAATAGATTTTCAAGCAGATGAATTGAGAGGTATCTTGAAAAAGGAGTTTGGGATCACGATTGCTGGCGGCCAGCAGCAGCTTCAAGGCAAGATTTTCCGCCTTGGGCATATGGGCTATTGTGCTCCTTCCGATGTACTTCAGTATATCAGTGCTGTTGAAATTGCTTTAAAAAGACTGAAGGTAGAGATTGAATTAGGTCAGGGTTTAAAAGCTGCACAGGAGGTTTATTATCATGCCATTTAAAGTATTGATTAGTGATCCCCTTAGCGATGATGGGATACAGGTCTTGTTACAGGCTGAAGACGTTGAGGTGCATCGTCAGAGTGGTCTTTCGGAGGCTGAGCTGTGTAGCATCATTGCTGATTTTGACGCTCTCATAGTCAGAAGTCAAACTCAAGTAACTAAAGACCTGCTATCTCATGCTACAAAATTGAAGGTCATTGGTAGAGCAGGGGTCGGAGTAGATAATATTGCTCTTCAAGCGGCCACAGAGCTAGGAATTGTGGTGATTAACGCCCCTGACGGAAATACGATCTCAACGGCTGAGCATACGATGTCCATGCTTATGTCTTTATCAAGACGTATACCTCAAGCCTACCTCAAGCTAAAGCAAAATGAATGGGATCGGAAATCGTTTGTTGGCGTAGAGCTGAATGGAAAAACATTAGGTATTGTGGGGTTAGGACGTATTGGAGCAGAGGTAGCGAAGAGAGCAAAAGGCTTCAACATGCAAATTGTAGCCTTCGACCCATTTCTCACTCAAGAAAAAGCGGAAAAGCTTGGTATTCGCTACGCCGGGCTAGAAACTGTATTAGCTGAAGCAGATTTTATAACTGTGCATACTCCACTGCTTAAGGAAACTAAGCATTTGATTAGCCATAAGCAATTTGAGCTGATGAAGCAGGGTGTCCATATTCTTAACTGTGCCCGTGGTGGAATCATAGACGAAGATGCTTTGTATCATGCAATCATGAATAAAAAAGTGGCGGGTGCCGCATTAGACGTTTTTGAAATTGAACCTGCTGTAAATCATCCCCTTTTGGAGCTTCCAGAGGTAATTGCTACTCCACACTTGGGAGCCAGTACAGTAGAAGCTCAAGAAAATGTGGCTATTGATGTCAGCCATGAGGTCCTGCATATCCTAAGAGATCTACCCTTTAAAAATGCAGTGAACCTTCCTTCTGTTCCTAGTCACATTATGAAAAAAGTACAACCGTTCTTTGTGCTAAGTGAAAATCTGGGATCATTTTTAGCTCAGCTTACGATCGGTGCTCCGCAGGAGATTGATATTCAGTATTCAGGTGATTTAACTGAGCTGGATGTTGCTCCGCTGACCCGAAATGTAATTAAAGGCTTACTTGCTTATCATTTGGGCTATCAGGTGAATTATGTAAATGCTCCTCACCTAGCCAAGCTTAGGGATATAACAATTAGTGAAAAGAAAAATACCCTTAATAAAGGCTTTACTAATCTAATTACTGTCGAGCTAAAAACAAATCAAGAAACAAGAACCGTGTCAGGTACTCTGTTAAATGGATTAGGTTCAAGAATTGTTAAGGTTGATGAATTCTCGGTCGATGTGGTTCCAAAGGGACATTTAATTTACATTTGCCATCAGGATAAACCAGGAGTTATTGGCAGGGTAGGTACACTTCTTGGCACCCATGATGTGAATATCGCTACAATGCAGGTTGGGCGGGCAGACGTTGGGGGTGCTGCGATCATGATGCTCACCATTGATAAGCAAGCTAGAAAGGAAGTATTAGATCACCTAGGAGAGCTTGAAGAGATTGTGAATGTAACGGAAATTGATTTGTGATAGGATGAATTCAATAGTGGCTGTCCCAAAAGTAGTTTTTTCTACGTTAGGAAACGGCTCTTTTGTCTGCCTGCTTCCGCACCATGCCCAGCTCCCAGCGCACGGTGTAGCACTGCATGATGACGGTTGGTTGACCATCATCTTCTTCTAACGGTCATTTTAGACCCTTAGAGGGTGATTTTTAGCTCATTCTATTTCTAGCGGTCATTTTAGACTCTTAGAGCGAAAAAATCTAACCATTTCGATCTAAATACTCTTCTAAGGTGCAATTTTGTCCGTTAGAATTTGCAGAACTCCGAAAAGCACCTCTAAGGTGCAAATATGTCCATTAGAGCTCTCATTGAACATATATCTATGCAACTATATCCGTTAGAGCTCTCATTGGACATATATCTATCAGCTATATCCATTAGAGCTCTCATTGGACATATATCTATGCAACTATATCCATTAGAGCTCCCCATTTTGTTAACCCAAAGGAAAAGCTTCTCTTTTCCTTTTTGAGAATGTCTGTACCTCTGTATATCCTACCGATTGAGCAAGCTGTATGGATTGATCATACGCATAACCAATATGATCAGGGTGATGAGCATCCGAACACAATACAATCGTCACTCCAGCATCATAGCATTTTTGTAATAAAAGGGTATCTGGATAGATTTCACCGACAGGCTTACGTAAACCAGCCGTACTAATTTCAATGCTTGTACCTGAAGCAGCTAGGGCCTGAACAGCTCGATCATACTGCTGCTCTAAAAAAACTGTATCTGTAGGGCGATAATTAAAGATTTTCACCAAATCAATATGTCCTATAAAATCGAATAGCTTGGACTCTGCTAAAGTCACGACTTGATCAAAGTATGCTTCATACACCTCAAGGATATTTCTGCGTTCGTATTCACTTCTATACTCCATAAGATCAATGCCCCAATCCCCAATCCAATGGATGGAACCGATCACATAATCAAAGGGGTACGCTTCAATAAACGCTTGCATTTCATTTTCTTTCTCAGGTGTGTAATCCATTTCAATGCCCATCTTGACCTGTAAGCCTTCTTTTTGGGCTTGCTCAAACATACTCAAGTAAGAAGCAATTGGTAGCCCCCTTCTTCCATCGACCCAGGGATTGGATAGAATACCCTTCGTTTCATTAAAGAAGTAAGCATGCTCAGAAATACCAAGCTCAGAGATACCTTCTAGCTTGGCTTTTTCTATATATTTTTTTAGCCAATCTATGGAAAAGTCGCCTGTTTCATGCATATGTACATGGTAGTCTGTTCGCATCCCTATTACTCCTGTTCTTTTTGCTTTATCATAACATGTCTAGCTACCGAAAAAAACGCCCTAATGAAAATAACAAAGAAAGGACAATACTAATGATGATCATCGTTGTTATAGGAAAAAACACTTTAACATTTTCACGGTTAATCACGATATCCCCTGGCAGCTTACCAAAGGGGATGAATCGACCAAATATCTGCCAGATCAAACCTGCAAGAATAAGGGCAATACCACCAATGATCAACCATTTAGCTATTGGATTCATAATCTGGTCTCACCTCATACTTTTGACTCAATTTCAACCATAAGATGACCGTAGCTGTTAGGCATAACGCTTAAGAGCTACAAATTAAAGGAAGGTGTTTTCTATGTTCCATATGAAGTACCATACCCGTTATATTGGGGTTTTAACACTATGTTTCCTCTTGCTCCTTCACCCTATTCCTGTTTCGGCAATCGGTCAGGCTCAACAAGCTAGTCCACTAAATCAACAGCCAGCTATAGAAGCTGAATTTGAGGGTGTCCATCTAGAAATAGATATTGCCACCAATGTTCTTAAGATATTTCTTAACACACAGCTGATGTATACGTTTAAGGTAGCTACTGGGAAAAACAAAACTCATACTCCTTTAGGGAAATTTCGAATTGTAACAAAAGTAGAAAAGCCTTGGTATTTACCTAAAAACATCGCTGGTGGAGATCCGAAAAATCCCTTAGGAACACGTTGGTTAGGGTTAGACGTACCTTACACTAGCGGTTATAAATATGGTATTCATGGCACCAATAATCCCTATTCTATAGGTGGCCATGTCACACAAGGCTGTATTCGATTACAAAACAAACAGGTAGAATGGTTGTATCAGCATATTCAGATTGGTACGCCCGTAATCATTAAGGATTCATCTAAAACGCGTTAAAAGCTAGGAGTGGAGTGTTTGATAACATTGTACCACTCCTAGCTTTTCCCCCTTTAGTATGGATGCCATCTAAGCTCTTTAGCTTCATTAAAGCGTTTTTCTACATAATCCCAGTTCACAAGGTTCCACCAGTTTTGAATGTATGCTCTTTTGTCTGTACGATATTGCAAATAATACGCATGCTCCCAAACGTCTAGTACAAGTAATGGAATTACATCCCACTGAGCAAAATTTTGGTGCTTATCAGCCTGCAGGATTTCCAGACGCTGAGCACGAGGCGCCCACACTAAAATAGCCCAACCAATGCCCTCTACCCGGTCTGCCGCTTCAGAGAAATGACGCATAAACCGGTCAAGGCTTCCAAAGCTCTCATTAATTTGATGGGCTAGCTCACCACTTGGACGCCCTCCTCCATTCGGCTTCATATTATGCCAAAAGATCGTATGCAAATAATGTCCTGATCCATTGAACGCGGCTTCTCTTTCCCAATGACGTAGCAGATCATAGTTCCCCGTTCTACGCGCTTCAGCCATCATTTTTTCAGCTTTATTTAAGCCATCGACATAGCTTTGATGGTGCTTATCATGGTGTAGCCTCATGATTTCCTCTGAAATATACGGTTCTAATGCGTCATACGCATAAGGTAAAGGCGGTAGACGCTGCTCACCAATAGGAACACTACGCTTTGGAACAGCTTGCTCCATATGCGGTGTACCTGAGCTACTAGACTCCATACCCTGAGCTGGAACCGCCTTAGTTTCTTCTTCTTTTTTAAAGACCTGGCTGAATGGTGTAGCTGATTTTTTCGAAAGTAAATCCATCAGCATATAATACAAAGAGGAGGCTCTCTGCTCAAGCTCCATTATTTCAACGGACTTTGCTTGCTCTCCTTTTTTTGACGAAGGGCGAAAGGTTTCCTTACTCGTCCCAGTTTTTAAAGCAGTCTCTGATAAACTTGCCTCTTTCTTAAGCTGAATGTGAATATGCTCGATGAGTGTATTCATCTCATTTTGCCAGTTACTTAAAATTCTCGCTTCATGTTCCTTTAGCTCCCTACCATTTTCCCAACCGGCTTGCTTCGTTTTTTTAGCCCAATCTAATAATTCTGTTAGGTAGGCTTGATTTCGTTGAGCATCAAACATACTTTCCCTCCTAAGCCAATCATGTTTCTTTACTATATGTAAATGCCTAGGAGTTGGTGAGACATATGAGTTATGATTTCCCTTCTTCTTTTGAAAGATCGATCTGCTCTCCCCCACAATAGATTTTTACGAATGGCTCTTCTTTAGCTCCGCAAATTTTCTTTAAGCCTTCTACAAAATGCTTCAGCACATCCACATAATTTTGCCGTTCTCCAATATCATCCAAGTGCCCGAGCACGTACAGATGATCATTTTCCTTGTAAATGTATAATAGATACCCTAATATTTTTTCTTTACTAGATATGACATTAAAAATTTCTCCTGAATTTGTGCGGAACTGGGGCTGTAAATACAACATACTTCTTTTTCCTCCTAACATTCTTCTCCTGCTTACTCCATCTTTGCTTCACCCTTCTATAAAAAGCCGATCAAGGAAAGCACATATATCTAAAATATACCAATCCCTCTTAATTTATACGGGATTCCGATACAAAAAGGTTTAAGAATTTTGAAGAACGTGTACATATAGAATACTAGTAATTCTTTACTAGAAACTAAAACGGAGGGATTAATGATGAAACCTGTTGTCAGAGAATATATGAATGATGAAAAGCTCGTCCATGACGTTCAAGAGCTGGCTAACCGTGGGATTGACAAAAATGACATGTTTATTCTATCTCATGATGACGACCGTACAAATCGTGTTGCAGACAGTGCAGAAGCGAACACAATAGGCGTTAGAGAGCTTGGCTTAGGAAGTGCTGTAAGCAATATATTTGTCAGCAAAGGTGATGAGCTCCGTAAAAAGATTGAAGAGATTGGACTCAGCTCTGTTGAAGCTGAGCTGTATGAAGAGAAGCTTGATGAGGGTAAAATTTTACTATTTATCATGGACCATGAAAAGGTTCAGGATTGGGTTTAACAGATAGATAGAATTTTTGTTTAATTTGAGGTTAGAGACATAAAATATAAATAAAAGGCTAGAGTGTTGAAAGGTACCCATACGTTTATTGGGTACCTTTCTTTGGGGTTTTATTGCACGAAATTCAGGAAGCATATATTTTTTTCATCCACTCCACAATACTTAACTGCTCCTCTTGACGGAGCTGATCAACATCGGCCACTTCCACAAATTGATTGTCCTTTATAGCTACTACATAATCTAGCATCGGCTCAATCTCACTGACTTCATGAGTTGAGATTAAAACCGTTTGTTTCTCAAGATCGATAAAGGATACTAATCCTTTTACTATCGTATCTCTAACCATCGGATCAAGTCCAGACAATGGCTCATCCATTAGGATATAGGAGGCGTCACGCGCTAGGGATAAAATTATTTTTAGTCTCCCTCTATTTCCCTTGGAGAGGTGCTTTACCTTCGTATTTGGATCAAGCTTCATGAACTGAATCATTTCTTCTGCTTTACTCAGGTTAAAGTCTTCAAACTGAGTGGCAAAAAACTGAACAGTCTCCATTACTGAATACATGGTGTAATATTCGTCTAACTCAGAAAGGTACGTCACATGCTTGCTTATTTTACGGTCTACTTCCATCCCATCTACTGTCACCCGACCTTTTGTCGGACGAATTAATCCAGCAATAAGCTTAAGCGTTGTCGATTTCCCCGTTCCATTCGGGCCTACTACTCCAATAATCTTGCCTTTAGGTAATGTGGTCGTAATATCTTTAATAGCATATTTTCCTAGGTACGCCTTACTTACTTGCTCAAACGTAATCATTATTCAATCCCTCCATCCTTAGCAATATAGTCCTTTAAACTATTGAGCATTTCCTTAGGCTCGTAGCCCATCTCCTGCATAAGCTCTACAAAGCTTTTGATCTGCTCCGTTTTCATCTGCTCTCTCATTTCATCTAAAATGTTTTTATTTTCCGTCACAAACGTCCCCTGCCCTCTTTTAGTTTCTACTACTTCCTCACGTTCTAGCTCCATATAGGTACGCTGTACCGTGTTAGGGTTCACACCACTTTGAACAGCCATTTCCCTAACAGAGGGGAGCTTTTCTCCTGCTTTAAGCTCATGGCGGATGATTTGCCGTTTAATTCGATCTGCAATTTGCTCATAAATAGGCTTAGATGCCTGAAACTGCTGCATACGCTCTTACACCTCCACCTTCCTGTCCAATAGAAAGCAAGAAAATCCGAATAATGCTACAGAAATAACTAGATAATATAAAATGTCTCCAACGTGAATCCCTTCAAAGAAGTGAGAGTTTAAGCTAGTAACAGAAATATATCCCCAATTTGTTAGGGTTTCGAAGATCGCTGTATTTTCAAACATTCCTTGAAGTGTTGATATAGCTAGGAAACCAATTAATACAATGATGAAACTCCATTTTCCGATATATGCCTTACAGAATTGGTAAACGGTCCAAGCCGCTATCAGCCAAAGAGAAATATAAATGGATGTTAGGAAAAGAAATCCAGCAAATATTAGGACTTCCTGAAACACAACCCCTATATTGAAGGGAAGATGTGTCTCTATACCTTCACTTACAAAATTTAAACTGAACATCAATAGGGCTATACTAACAGCCAAGGAAACGAAGTTTGCTGCAGCTCCATTAACAAGCTTTGCTCCCAATAATCGTAGAGATGGTTGTGGATTATGCAGCCATAAATGCAACTTATTTGACTCTGCTTGCAGACTTACAAACATATAAATAGCTAAATATGCCACATGACCCATCACCGTTAAAGCCGTCATCCCAAGAATAATAGGATAAAGCTCCCAGCGAAGCGTCATAAAGTAAGCAATGATGAAGGCCACGGCTATAATCGCTAACCCCGCAATCGTCAATGTCCTTGTTAATCTAAATTCCTTCTTTAATAATCCAACCCAACTATTCATTTTGGCATCTCACCTTTCATTTATAATCACCTGTTCATTAGATAGAAACAATATGATTGTTGTTATGTTTTAGTGTTCTATTTAGATAGTACACTAAAACAGAAGTGATTGCAACTTTTTATTTTAAAAATTTTTCTTTTGCACGATCTTTACCATTTATCCTGCTTAAAAAGCCCTTACGCAAAAAAGAAAAGGCAACCACTTGGGCTACCTTTTTTATACTATTCAACGAATGTTACACACTATTTAAGAAAAGGTTCTATTGTAGAACTTTCGAAGAAGTAACCTAGTCCATCATTAGAGGAAGCTTAAAAAATTTGCAAGATGGAAAGAACCATAAAGAAGTGACACGCACTTCCCGCTAATACAAATACATGCCACACAGCATGATGATAAGGAAATAGCTTCCACATGTAAAAAATGGTCCCTACTGTGTAGCAAACTCCGCCAGCTATGAGCAATACAAGCCCTAGGCTAGACATATTCTCCATAATCGGTCGAATCACGACAATAGCCAACCAGCCTAGTAGAATGTAAAGAATGGTTGAGATAAACAAAAATCGTTTCACAAAAAACACTTTAAAAACGACACCAGCTACAGCAAGACCCCAAACGACTCCAAAAATCACCCATCCCATAGCACCAGGAACAACAATCAGCATAATGGGCGTATAGGTCCCTGCAATAAATAAGTAGATAGATGCATGATCAAAAATCTCAAACAAATCCTTCACTTTACCTGCAGGCATCATGTGTAGCAAAGTAGAGTTTGTATATAGCAGCAGCATAGTTACACCGAAAACGATAAAGCTAATGACGTGTGTGAACGTTCCGTAGATACTAGCAAATACGATAAGAATCGTAAGAGCTGCTAAGCTGAGGACTACACCAACAGCATGAGTAGCAGCATTAGCCATTTCTTCTTTTCTAGAATAAGTATGAGTATTTGCCATCTCTTTTCCCCTTCCCGTACAGTTTCTGGTTTTACGCCTTTATTTCAAAAATGGATGCTTGCTTTAGCAGATACGTCCAATCATACTGGATCAACTTTCATAGTATAGAGTATCCAATACAAAGGTAGGTGATTCAATATGTCTAGACGTAAACGTCGTATTGTTTTTGTAAAGCTTAGACCTGGTCAAGTTTTGGTCGCTGTTGTGAAAAGAAGACACCATCATAGATAAAGCTAAGTTTCTTTCCTAGTTATTATTTAGCAATTTATTCAAGGCCAGTTCTATGGAATAGTTTTGCTTATAGCAATCTAGACCCTCTCATTCGCATCTCCTTTAATTGGATCTAAGGCTTTTCTTAGGTCCTTTTTTTATGCCTCTTACAGCTTTCGTTACCCCTTACTTTATTTATGAGGCAGAGAGATCATACACTTATAAAAATAAATCAAAAAGGAAAAAAGAATGGAAGTAAAATCACCATCACTACTCCAAGGATTAGCTGCAACGGGAGCCCCAATCGTACATAATTCTTAAACGTATACTTACCAGCAGACATAACCAACGCATTAGGAGGGGTTGAAAAAGGAACAGCAAAGCACATACCTGCTCCAATGGCCACAGCGAACATAAATGGCATTGGACTTACTCCTAATTCGACAGCAGCTGTTAGAGCAATAGGTGCAAACAAAACAGCACAAGCCGTATTACTAATAAAAAGGGTCAGGATAGACGTTGTAAAGTAAACTCCGGCCAACAGGGCAAGCGGACCAAAGCTTCCTAAGCTTTCTACCAGCTGCGTAGAGAGTAGTGCAGCAGCACCTGTATTTTGGATCGCTATGGACATAGGAATCATTCCTCCAATGAGGACGATACTCTCCCAATTAATCGTCTTATACGCTTCCTCCATGTTACGTAAACATCCTGTCACAACCATCAGAACAGCTGCAATCATAACGGATACCACAGCCGGAAAAATATCTAGAATCATCAGCACGATCATTAGGAGCATGATGCCTCCAGCAATCGGTGCTTTATGATCTAGTGTTACAGAAGCAGCAGCCTCTAACGGCTGTCCAACAACAACTACATCTGTCTGCTCCTTTGAAAGCAGGGATATTCCTTCCCACGTTCCCTGTACAAGCAGCGCATCACCAGAACGGATTTTTTCATCCTTTAAGTCATGTAGAAGATATTCTCCCTTGCGTTGAATCCCAAGGATATTAACATTATATTTTTCACGGAAGCCAGAGTGCTTCACCAATTTATTAATTAATGCTGAATTTGGAGGTAGCAACACCTCAGCAATCCCAATCTCCCTCGAAGCATAGCCATTTGATTGACTTGACGGTTTTGAAGGATTATCTCCCGTTCTTTCTACAACTTGTTGATCAAGGAGATCCAAACCATTTTCTTTCGCAAATTGTTCAACCTGTTCAAAGGCACCATACACGTACAGAATATCTTGCTCTTGAAGAAGCGTAGTTGGTCCAGCAATCTCCTGATTAATCGTTTTGAAAAACGGATTCTTCGAGGAGGTTCTACGCCGGAGCTCAATAATATGTACATGATAACGCTTTGGAATATCTAAATCGATTAGTTTTTTTGATGTAATCGGTGATCCCTCACCAACCTGTACTCGATACAGGTTTTGAGATAGCTGATACTGTCCCGCTAGCTCCTCTAATGAACGACCCTCTCCGCGAGTACCCTTTGCTTTCTTCGCTCCCTTAGGTAGCAGAAATTTACTTAGAACAACAATTAGGATCGTTCCCAGGCCCACACAGACTAACCCGATGGGTGTAAAGGAAAAGAAGGAAAGCTCCTCAAAGCCAGCGTTCATTAACGTTTCTCTAATGACGAGGTTAGGTGGTGTACCAATTAAAGTAAGGGCCCCACCAAGACTACTTGCAAACGCTAAGGGCATTAATAGGCGACTAGGACTGATGCCTGAGCTCATCGCCATACTCACAACAATCGGCAGCATAACCGCTACAGTGCCTGTATTACTAACAAAGGCACCAATCCCTGCCGAAGCCAGCATAATCGTAACTAGCAGACGTGTTTCACTTGTACCCGCAAGCTTAAGCAGACGACCACTAGCCATTTTTGCTAGGCCCGTTTGAAATATTCCGCCACCGACGACAAATAAGCCAATCATCATAATAACAATAGAATTCGCAAACCCTGATAAAGCCTCGTCAGGCGTTAAAATATCAAATAATACAAGGACAATCAATGAACAAATGGCCACAAGGTCCGAACGAACCTTTCCACTCATAAACAGTGCAGCTGTAATGGCCAGCACAGATAAAGTAATCATCATATCAGAAGTCATACTCGTCCTCCATCTTGGAGATATATCTAAAAGAATCTCTTTCGGTTTAATATATCATAAATTACTCTATAAGATATAGTAATAGTTGTGAACAGGTCGTGACGCCTACTATTGTAAGCCTTTGCATTTTTTATAAACAACTTTACATATTGTTAAAGAATATTAATTTATTGTTTTTCGATAAATTAAGTGCTATGCTAAATTATAATCTTAATGATTTAAGCAAAGGGAGGTGTTGTGCTAGTGAAACGTGGAATGATAGTCTTTTTAAAGCTTGCTATATTTGTGATTGGTACTCTTGTACTTGCTTTAAGTATATTCTGGTTACCATGGGTAGCTGAGAGATCAGCGGAGATGCATCCTGAATATGCCTATTTACGCTTTCCAGTTCTTATCGGTTTGTATGTCACAGTGATTCCTTTTATGGCTGCTCTGTATCAAGGGTTTAAGCTTTTAGGATATATTCAAAGAAAAAATGCTTTTTCAGAAGCAGCCGTTCAGTCTTTAAACCATATCAAATACTATGCCATAGCCATTAGTATCATCTACATCTTCGGTGCTTTAGGATTATATTCACTAAATGCTTTACACCCTGGAGTATTACTGATGGGTATAGCCATTATTTTTGCATCCAGTGTCATTTCTCTTTTTTCTGCCCTGCTTAAGGAGTTACTTAATAGTGCCCTGCAATTAAAATTAGAAAATGATTTAACCGTGTAGGTAAGGTGTAATTATGTCTATTATTGTTCATATTGATGTGATGTTAGCTAAAAGGAAGATGAGTGTCACGGAGCTTTCGGAAAAGGTTGGGATCACTATGGCCAATCTTTCTATATTGAAAAATGGCAAGGCGAAAGCTATCCGATTTTCAACATTGGAAGCAATATGTGAAGCGTTAGATTGCCAGCCAGGAGATATTTTGGAGTATAGGAATGAGGATCGTACTTAACATACAACAAAAAAGACATTCCATAGCTTTAATATATGGAGTGTCTTCTTGCAAGGGCGGTAACCTTGTTTGCAGAAGGCTACAAACAATTGCTAGCTTCCTATTTTCTCCAAAAGGTTGTACAATCTGCCTTGTCCATAATATTGAACTCAATCATCTTCTCAAGTAAGGAGTAATCGACAGGACTGTCCCATTTGAAACGTACTAGCTCCTTAGTGTGACTATGACCAGCCTGTACGATATCATCTTCAAAATGAATCATCCCTGCTCTTTCAGGTGATACAGCAAAATGCTGCTTCGCTACACTAAAGCCAATAATAAAGGTTCCGTGATCCGTAAACATGGGCTGCTTCCATGCTATTTTTTGCTCAAGATTCGGGAACTTCTTCTTTACCCAGGTCAAAACTTCTTCAATTTGTGCCCTGTGTTCTGGATGATCTATAGTAGCTAAATAATCTTCAAAAGTTTCCATGCTATTCTCTCCTTACAGTTCTTTTTTCAAATATTATCATATCCATTGCTTGAATCCCACCTTCATAAATCGGTTCGGGGTATTTTAGAAAGAACTCTTTGTCTATACTAGACATTCTGAACCCTGCTTTTGATAAAATGCCATATTATCTATGCTACTATTTGCCGTCCCGACAATCATCTTGTTAAAATTCCGACCAATTGTTTCTCCATTTAAAGTTATTTCATACAATTCTCCTTGATCAATATACCTGTTAATCATTTCTCGTTCATCGGCTAAGCTCAGATATTGTAAGTAGTTAATTCTATCTTGCTTTTTTACTTCTTTTAAATTGACTTTACCTAACAAAATGAAGACCTCCAATATAGATCATTACTTATCTATAGTTTATTATAATATGTAGTAAAGGGAGGAATTTTTTAATGGTTAATCGATCAATGAATATTATTGTTACAGATTATAATGAGACATGGGTTGAACTATATAACAAGGAAGCAAAATTGATCAAAGATATATTAAAAGAGGAACTCATTGAAATTTATCATATAGGAAGTACAGCTGTACCGAATTTAAAAGCTAAACCAATCATCGACATCATGCCCATCGTCAGGGACATTGAAAAAGTAGATCAGTTCAATGAAGAAATGCAAAAAATAGGCTATGAGCCCCTTGGAGAGCTAGGAATTTCAGGGAGAAGGTACTTTCGAAAAGGCGGAGAAAATAGAACCCACCAAATTCATATCTTTCAAAATGATAATACATATGAAATTAAACGTCATCTTGCCGTACGTGATTATCTCAGAAGCCATAAAGAAGATAGGATTGAATATGGGAGGTTAAAAGAGCGACTTGCGGTGCTATTTCCTAAAGACATTGAGGGATATAGTCGTGGAAAACATGATTTTGTCCAAGGCTTAGAACAAAGGGCGCTTGAATGGAGCCGAAATAACAAGCATTACTAAATTTCAAAGATTCCATTAGCCCTTGTGAATTAAGGTTTATTCGTTCGTATTTGTTCTCTTTTGGAATGTTTTCTATGTTTTGTCCCCAAGATCTCCACGAAAACTTCTAGGGTAAGCGAAAAATAAAAGAAGAAATACCGTAGTACTACAATTTTAAAGTTATTTTTGGAAATTTTTTTAAATGAAGAGTTTTTTTAAATAATGTCCATGTTAAACTTTAACGTGTTGAATTTTCTAAAAAAACCGCCCCATTGAAAGGGCGGTAAAAAGAACCGAATTATCGTTTCCTGTTTGATTAGCGAGTATTAGTACTAATCTAATTTAATAACTTGACCATTTACATCTCTAACTTCTAATTGATGTTCCCATTTTCTCGAATAAAAATTTTCATATTTATACAATTCAGGGACTTCCCCTAAAAAGTGTTATTTAATACTTCTAATCTTATTTCAAACGAATTCTCGGGATCTTCCATATGATTAAACCAAATGACAACTTCGTCAATATTTAAATCAGTAAGTAACCCTCCCCACACTACGTTCCCTATCTGCTCTATTTGGCTTACTTTAATTAGAAATGAGATATTAGTTTCCCCAGAAAAACTCCACCCCTCTTCGTCATTTGTTGAATATTTATACCTGCTTTTATCTTTTTCATATGTGCTAAGTACGTATAGCTCACCAGATTTAAATAAGACAACCTGATGTTTATCTATTTTGTTAACAATATCAATTGATTGATTCCATTTACTTTCTATGGCTTTATCCAAAGTTTCGTATGAGCATCCGGTTAAGGTGCTAGTGACAATAATAACTACTATTAAATATTTCATTTGCAATATCCTCCAAAAATCAAGATTACTGTAATTCTAACACTGTACGAAATGCCTTCTTTACATCCTTTTATACTCAATTTATTCTATTCTTATATTTAATTACAAGAATGAGATTATGGGTAGTTTAACAAAAGGAGAAATATATTTTGAAATTTGAGAAATACAAAATCATTAATTTGAGATACGATTTGCCCATTTGCAGTAACAACCAAGAATGGAGGATGCAGCACGATAAATGTTACGCTTATTTGTTGGCTGATTGGGCTTGATACTCTGCACTAGGCGCTAATCTGATTCCATGAGATAGAGACTCCTAATTCATTGCTCAGTAGTGTAATCCCCTTAGTTTCAAGTTGTAGACATTCTAAATTTGTCATAGGTAAAACCTCCTTGAATGATATATTTAGTGATGATCGATAAGACGAAGCAAAATAGAACAGGATATTTTGATACTTCATTTTTGAAAACCTCCTTAAAAATTAGTAATAAAGAGATTCGCCATGCATTGACTACTACGTAAGAAGAAATAATAAAAACCCACCTAATGGTAGGCTCTATAGTTGTTCGCAATATTAATTTGTTAAAGGTTTCTCTTTATATTCCTCAACCCAATATTCATAATACGGGTTTTCCCATTTAGTCCCATCATAATACTCAACCTCTTTAACACAAGCAAGAACAGTTTTTATACCATGAGACTTATCAACTTCCCAGCCGTTATCTTTGCCGAATGTAGCATTTGATATAATATTTACATTATCAGCCATACCGATAAATTCAAAGGAGGAATTACCAAATCTCCGTTCAATTTTTACTGGCAATCCATTTGTATCAAATCCTAACATTGATACTAGCATACTTTTAACTGTTTTATCTGTATTATTATGTACAATTACTTGTATCATATCTGGATATAGTGATTTGTATTCCGTACTCTGAATTACTATACCAGCCGACTGAACTTCAACTTCTTGTTGTGTTCTTGTCTCCTCCATTTTCTCTCTTCTCTCAGCGATCAACTTTTCCTCATTCTGTTTCTCAAATACAGTTCTCTTGGCTTCAAGATCAGAATCACCTGGAATAATTTTCAATGCATCATTCAGCAAATCAATTGCTTCAGTATAATTAAGCTCAGAAGCCTTCTGTTCACTCTCGGTTAATACAGTAATCTTATATTCATTTGATTTATCTTTAATTAAATCTTGAGCCCTAGAGTAATTTTCATCTTCTTCTACAACTTTCTTATATTCTACTAAAGCATCTTTAATATTATTGTTTTTTAATAGTTCTTCACCTGTTTGAAAGGCAGTCCTAGAATTGTTTAGTTTGTTAATATAAGATAGTAAAGCACTTACCTCTGATTTAAGAAGTTCCGTTTTTTGTATAGTTTCCAGTTTTGTAGTTGTAGAACTGTAGTCATTTTCACCTGCAATAAATCTTTTCTTAATATCTTCTAAGTCCTCTTTAAGTATTACTTCTAAGTCCTTTTCTTTCTGTAAATTTCCTTGTATCTCATTTTCATAAATTTCATTTGCTTCTACATAGTTGTTTACTTGAATTGCTTTTTGGAATTGAGAGATAGGATTATTACCAATTAGTAAAAATAGTATCAGTCCTATAAGAATTAACCCACCTATACTAGGAATGATTAATTTAAGATTTGGCTTGAACAGATGATTTTTCTTTTCAGATAAATTTGCCCCACATTTGTTGCAGAAAATACTTCCATCTTGCAATTCAGCATTACATTTTTTACAAATAATCAAATCTTTCCCCCCAAATATTTAAATATTTATTAGTTAAATTTTACTATAGAGATAGGTATATTGTCTCTAAATACGTGAAAATTTTTCCAAAAAAACATTAAAAAGAAAAGTACTTGATTAGAGCACCTTTTTACTCATCTTTTTCTTCATTTTCTTCTTTATGTTCATTTTCATTCTATTTCTTTTCTATTTTAATTTTCCTTTTATTTTGAGTTTCATTATAAAATCCTATTACAGCTAATTGACAATGTAATGTCGTTAATGCTATATTTTTATATGTTACCTGACTCGGTAGCTCAGTGGGAGAGCACCATCTTGACAGGGTGGGGGTCGCTGGTTCGAACCCAGTCCGAGTCACCAAATAAGGGAATATCACATATTAATTACTTTCCTGTAAAAGTGGTTAAGGTGAATTACATAATTATCTTATAAGACTACTTTCTAATTTAAATGAAAATTTAAGTTAGGGGTGGTCTTTTTTGCATTTGAAATTTGGTATAGATGAGTTTATTAATGAGCGAAAATTCATGAATGTTTCAGAGCATACCATTAGGCGGTATGAGCAACAGTTTAATCAATTTAACAACTATATGACTGAAAATGAAGTTATCAATGTAGAAGAAGTTACTTCAAATCATGTTAAATCCTTTTTGATGAATTTTCAAAATGATGCACCATCAACTAGGAATAGCAGAATCAGAACGCTTAAATCCTTCTTCAATTTTATGTTCTCATGTGAAGTCATTATAGAAGCAAAGAACCCCATGAAGAAAATCTCTTATGTTCGTGAAGATGTTCAAATTGAAGTATTTTCAGATGAGCAAATTAGACAGATGTTAGCCTATTACAGACGATTAAAAGGCAGAGATAAATCATTTTTTGCTTATCGTGATCATACAATTATTATATTTCTGCTTGCTACAGGTGTACGATTAGGGGAAATGTGTAATCTCAAGTGGTCTGATGTAGATTTAGATACTGGTACTATTGTTGTTTTTGGTAAAAAGAGACAGTCAAGAAGTATCCCTATCACTGACAAATTAACAAAGGAACTACTTGCATACAAACACTATGTAGATAATCATTTCAGATTCGAACCACAATATGTATTCACTAATTCACTCAACCATAAGATGACAACAAGTGCTGGTAAGCAAATATTTCAGCGTTTAAAGGCTATAATGAACTTTAAAAATTGCAGATTGTCGGCACACACCTTCCGTCACTCATTTGCTCACCGATGTCTAATGGCTGGTATGGATGTATTTACATTACAAAAATTACTTGGTCACTCTAAACTCGATATGACTATGCGTTATGTAGCCTTGTGGGGTACGGCATTGAGAGATCAAGCAGAAAAATACAGCCCATTAAATTCATTGGACATTTAAGGAGGAATGTACTATGTCAAACTACTCTAGTCGTACCGTTTTTCTAGCCATGCAGGATAAAGAAACTGCTGAAAACCTTGTTAAAATTACGCACCGTACAACACAATTACAACGTGATTTACTGGTTCATCGTCATAACCTATCTGATTCATCTAAGAGTGTAATTCAGAAGCAGATTCGTTTGTTAAAACTACAACGTGACTATATCTTATCGTTTTTTGATGGAACTCAAACAGAAAAAATGGAGGTAATTTGAAATGTCTAATATTGAAGGTTACGGAACTATTACATTTGCAGTATCAACAAATGCCGAGGGTAAAGTGGTAACTGAAGCACTAGAAATTATTGTTCATCGTTTTGAAAAGTGGTGTGAAGAACAATCACTTAAAGATTCAGATATTAAAATCCACGATTATGATGTGTCAGTAGAGCAATTCTTTGATAATGACGAAGATGAGAGTTAAAAGTGAGCAGGATTAACTTCCTGCTTTTTTATTTTGGCATAAAATAAAGAACAATCCCATGATGTCGTGTGAAGTTTTAGAGACCCCTCTTTTCTCTTACTCCTGCAACGCTTCCCTTAATTTTTGATTTTCTTGTTACTAATGATAAAGAAAACAAACTAGCGAAAACGAACACAGGTGATAGAAAACGGTTCAATAGATTTACCTCTATATCAACGTTTATTCCACATTCTTTTAAAAAGAGATAATAGTCTTTTAGGGAAAGAGAGTAAATACTACTACCTATTCGAAAGAGTTACTATATCCTTACTGCCCCAATGCTTTACAGCATTTCTGTTTTTTCTGTTACTAATGGTAAAGACAGCGTGATCTAAGTCGACGTTTAGAAAACGCTCGTATCCCTTGATATAACTGAGTTCTTAAGAGATTGCACCTATCTAATAATATATCTAAATGAGTACAATCCCTTATGTACCAACGAATTCCGCCATTTTTCCTTAATGGTGTTTAAAGGGGAGTATTAGCAATAATTAATGTAACGGTATTTGAAAATCCTACATCTCAACTCCCACATAGGATTACGGCATTTTTAGTTTTTCTGTTACTAATGATTAGAAGTCAACTTCCAATTTGGATTTTGTTTTTCCTGTTACTAATGATATAGAAATACAATTCCTCGATAAAATGAACCACCTAACAATATATGTACATGGATACAATATTGATACGGCAAGGTTTAAGCCACATTTCAATCGAGGGAGATAATAGTCTTTTAGGGAAAGAGTCACTAGCGAAAATGAGACAGGGTGAGTTACTAAGTCTCACAAGGGATTACAGCGTTTTTAATTTTCTTGTTACTAATGATATAGAAATTTTGAAATAGAACATGTTTAAAATATAGTGCTGTAGGACGATCCTATATACGGCAATGGTTGAGTCGTTTTTCTACTATAAATCGATAATAGCCTTTAAGGGAAAGTATAGAAATAGCACTGTGTATATTCAGAACAACTCGATCACTCATACTCTCACAAGGTCTTACAGCATTTTTAGTTTTTCTGTTACTAATGGTAAGGAAGTGTAACGCAGAATAACATCATGAACTATTCTAGTACTTCTGTGACCTCTTATACACCAATACATATAGAGGCTTCATTGAATTTTGAGATAATCGTCTTTTAGGGAAATATCATCAAAAATAATATTTTGAAGTTTGGCGAACCCGTAATCCAAACTCCCACAAGGGTTTACAGCATTTTTAGTTTTTCTGTTACTAATGGTAGAGAAAAACTAGCGGTTTAGAAAAAACCACAAACCCTTGATACACAAGGGATGAGTCTCCTTTCGCTCTCATAAATTTTATCTAGAAACCACTGTTAAGCGTTGGTACATAAGGGATTGAAGGGAATATTTCTTAATAGTATTTAAGGGGACTAAAGTATACCCTGCCAAAAAACTATAATTATCATCGGACTTATCACTATATTTTATACAGGGGTATTTATTTAACTATGTTGACAAAATAAATGAATACAAACCAATAATTTCACTTTAAGAATTGAGGAGACATTTTTCATTAGTCATATTGCTTGCAGTAATACTAATGAAGGGTATCTCCCCTTCTCTGTACATAGTTTCATCAAATTTATTACCTCCATTTTCTGTGAGCAGATATAATGTCTGCTCTTTTTTTGTTTCTTTTTTACTCATCATTTTGAATCAGGAGGTGGATTAAATGGATGTTGGAGGTATTCCAATTGAGATGATAATCTCGCAAGGGATTTTTGCTATCTTGTTTGTCTGGCTCTTTGCTGATAGTCGTAAAGAATCTAAGCAACGAGAAGCAAAGTTGCTAGATCAAATTAACAAGCAAAATCAATCACAGGACAGAATTGTCCAAGCCATTGAACGATTGGAAAAGCAAATTACTGCTTTACAATAAACAAATAATAATAATTGGAGGTAATTAACAAATGTCAGATCAAGTATTCACACAGGAACAAGTCGATGATTTGTTGCAACAAGAACGCACAAAATGGAATGATGAAGTCTTAAATCCATTGGTGACTGAACGTGATAGCCTATTACAGTTTAAGCCAAAGGATTTAACAGATGAGGAAAAGGCAATCCAAATTAAACAGCAAGAGTTATTTAAAAAAGAAGTGTCTCTTGAATTGAAGTCAGCAGGACTCGAAAAGTTTGCTGATTTTTTTGTTGTTGAGAGTGTAGATGATTTAAAGGGAAAGATGAGTGCTTTTCAATCACTACTTGGTGAAATGAAAATAGACAACTCATATAAGCCAAATGATCATAAGCACACAGATCCATATTCAAAGTTTGAGAAAGATGGAAATACGGTTGGTATGATTGGCAGCAAGTTATCTAAAATTTTTAAATAAAAAACTATAGGGGGAAATTATATGTTTAAATCAACTAATTTTACGGATGCTGAGAGTATTTCATTGGCAAAAGAGATTGCACTAATTGGTGTACAAGCAACTCCATTAACTTCAATGTTGATGGCAAAAGGAAACATTGAGAAAGCGCTTAGTACAGTTTATTCATTCAGAGAAAAGACATTGGACAACACAGAAGATTTAAGTGCAGTGGAAGGTGCAGACACTACAGAGTTCTTCGAAACTGCAAGAGCAGAATTAAACAACATTCTGGAGATTTTCAAAAAGGGTGCAAGTATTTCTGGAACGGCTTTATCCATGAAATCTAATCAATTTGCAGAGGAAGTTAATGACCGTCTGCTTGAGTTAAAAATTAATATTGAGAAAAAATTAATCAATGGGCTTAGAAATGATGGTTCTACTACTCCATTTAAACGTCAATTGAGTGGATTAATTCAATTTGCTGATTCATCTAACGCAGTAGATGTGACTGGTGATGTTACAGAAGAACACGTTAAAGAGGTTATGCGTAATCTTTGGAATCAAGACCTTGCTGAAGGTTCGTTCTATGCACTTGTAGGGGCAGACATTAAGGAGCAAATTGATACTATCTATAAAGACCGTTACTCTTACCAACATAAGACAAATTCATTCGGTTTAATTGTAGATGAAATAGCAACAAATTATGGAAATTTACAGTTTGTTCTATCTAAACATGTACCTGCTGATAAGATGGTTGTATTTAATGATGCTTATGTTGATCTTGTATATCTTCGTGAGCCACACTTTGAGCCGTTAGCAAAAACGGGTGACTCTATTAAAGGTCATGTTATTGCTGAAGCAACTTTAAAAGTAGGTTCTCCTAAAGGTGTAGCAGTAGTAACCGTTGCTTAATTTATAGGCTAAGAGATGGGTAAATTCTTACCTGTCTCTTTTTTTATTCATAATTCTGAAAGGAAGGTTAAAGAAAGTGGAGTTAATGGATTTGAAACAGAGAGAAATATACACAATAAAACGTAAACGCAAAAAGATACGTTTAACACAGATAGCCAAAGTAATCGGATGTAGTCAGTCCCTTCTATCTCGATTTGAAATGGGAGAAACAGGCCTACATCCAGACAAGTTAGAAAAATATCAAACTTATATTGATAACGAATAAATAATAACGAAAGGTCGGTGAAAAAGTGAAAGTAGTAATAAATTCGTCATGACCACTTCCTTCTTTTAATGGTCAGTCATAAAGGATAATGACTGATGGAGAAAAAGGAGGAATCTGGTCGTCAAATATGACGGTTAGAGGATAAGGATTTATAAAGTTGAAGGTAGTGGGAGAGTTTCCTCTTTCGCTAAAATATGAAGCAAGAATTAAAAGAAAAATTCCCTGAGTGGTGTAATGATTACAGCCAAGGTCAACACACTACAATCTTACAGGATGATCTAGATAGTTTACTAGGTTGCTCTATTGAAAAAATGGTAAAAGGAAATGATATTAATTATTTTTATAACTTTAGTAATTTGTATGTAGAACAACAATCAGATAAACGTAAAGCAATTGGTATTGATTTAGCACTTCACAAAGGTAAATCCTGGTGCAATCATGTTGTTCGGATACATGAGGATGATTACGTCAATCCTCAGACAGCCAATATCAACGCAATATATAATATTCATAGTGGAAATTATTTTAATAAATATGCTATGAGTACAGTTCTAACCATGTGGTCATACTATGACTTACCTTTACCTAAAAGTGATGAAGGAAAAGCCCTTCTATTAGGCATAGATAGTGGCTATTTAGGACATTATGACGATAGGTTTAAAGATGTTCATACTAAATACTTGGAAATTATGGGGTTTACAAAATTAATTGATCTACTCAAAGCACATAGTAAAAGTGACTTTGAAAGTATTCAGCAATGTTACAAAACTAAAGCAAGAATACAACTGAATAGTGAAGGATATTTACAAACTACCTTACCCCTTGCAGATTTGCAGGGGTTTTTTGATGTTCCGATAGAACTGCCAAAAAGACAATTTACGTTACTGAGGGAACTTAGAGATCATATAGGAAATACTCATTCCATTGAATCTAAGAGTAAATTAAAAGGTAAAATTATCAGTTTTGCTTTAACTGGTAAAAAGAAATTCAAATATACAATTGCGTAAAAGGGTGGGAATTTTCCTGCCCTCTTTCACTTTAATAATTGGAGGAACAAACAATGAATCAATCTATAGAACAGCCATTTTTAACTTATATCGTAAGATCACAGCGGTTAGCAGGTTTTTTAATGATGCAAGGTTTTAAGTTACATGCTTTAAAAGAATCCGATTGTGGCAGCGGTAGGAATGTTTTCTTCTTTACTAAAAGTCAGGATTTACTCAATAGAATTGAGGATTATAGGAAATTAAAATAAAAGGGGATTGCCAATGAAGAATAACCAAAAACTAATTATAGATAAAATAAATGACTTGTTCATATTACCCAGATTTAAGTATCTAATCATGAATGATAAAGCCGAATATATGACTATCAATACCTATCAATCTAAAAAAGCGGTTAAATTAAATGATGGAATTGTTAAACGTCACCTAGAAGGTAAGGCAACGCTAGGCGTGTTTGCAGGCCAATATTTGACTAAGTTTTTATGTTTTGATGTAGATGTACCAGATAAGGAAAAGGCTAAATGGGCGGTCTATAAACTGGTTCATGCGCTAATTGAAATTGGCATACCACAGGATAAGATTTATATATCTCATAGCGGAAATAAAGGTTATCATGTTGATCTATACTTTTCTAGTCCTATAGAAAATAGACATGTTAAAAGTTTATATCTGCTAGTCATGAATCAATCTGAATTACTCAATATTGACTATGGACAAGTGGAATATAGACCAACAGACGGACAAGGCGTTAAATTACCGCTAGGCATCAATTTTAAGAATGGTAATATGTTTACTAATAAATGCTGGTATGTTGATTATAACAAGGGCTTAGAGCCAATTAGAAATATGGATTATTTCCTATCTATTGAAAAGATTGATAGTCAATTAATCTATGACATTCTTCAGCGTCAAAGTGATAATATGCTAGATGAAATTGTAGCGGAACAAGTTGAGGAATCCAAGGGTTACATTGACAGCCAGTATCAAGCATTAGACATTTACAAACAGAATGTAGATGAATCTGCAACAATTGAAGCCATTGAGCAACTAGAACGTGATGGGCTTACCCAAACAGGCATGAGACATAATTCATTGTACAAGTTGGCTAAGTATTACCGTTATCTTGGAGTAACAAGGGATGAATGTAAGGATATGCTGATTGAGTGGATGAATAAGCAGGATGAGAAATTCTATACAACTAAATGGGATGATTGCTTAAAGGATATTGAGTTAATTGTCCAGTACATTTATGACAATGAAATATCAATGACTATTAGCAAAAATGAAATCGAAGTAGACTTTTCCGAAATGGAACAGATTATGGGGCTAAAAAGTAAAAATGAAAAATTAATTGCATATTGTATGCTGATTCACAGTAAACGCTATTCATTGGAGAATGGCGTTTTTTATATGTCCTATAAACAAATGGCTGAAGCAAGTGGATTAGTTGAGAAATCTGCTAGAAATTTATTAGGTAAACTTGCTGAACAAGGAATTATAGAAGTTGTTGAACGGAATCAAATGGTCAAAGGTAATAAAGGTCAATTTGTCACTAAGAAGCCTAACAAGTACAAGGTTAACATTCAATTAGAATCAGCAGACAATTTAACATTTAAACTTGTATGTGATGATATGGATTATTCTGATTCATTCAATGACTGTATCTTACAATTATTTGATGATAAGCAATTACAAGTATTATGTACGAAGAATCAATACTATGAATTTAAGAATCTTAGAGGTATAGGATAATAGTGTATTAGATATAGGTGGAATACTTGCCTTCCCTAACTAATGGGATACAGGAAAGATATAATAATAATCTATTATAGGTAAAATGAGGAAGAGTGAATATTCTGATAAATTATATTAATCTAATGGAGGATGATTAAGTGTTTAACCTATTCAAATCTAAAAGCAAGAAGATAGAATTTTACCAAGAGATCAAAGATGACTTTCAAGAGTTTAACGAGATAAATGATGAAATACAAAATGACATTAAACAGGTGAAAGAAATGCTAGAGGATATTCGCTCAATGGTTAAGGATAACTTAGATCGATTGGAGGATGAGCAATAATGAATATATATGACGCTTTAAAAAATGTACGTGATTGGAAGAAAAGAGAATACTTTAAGTGGAAACATGATATTCGATATGATCAGCGTTTAGAGAAGAAAACAGAGGAACAGTTTCTTAAATCAGTAGATAAGAAAACGATGAATCCTTATCTTGCGTGGGAGAGGTCACCTGAATACAAAGGATTATTAGCGATATACCTTGATAGCAGGATGGCTAATGACCTAGAGGAAATATATAGCGTTGTATCTACTAAAGCAAAGGAAGGCGATAGTAATAGTGTGAAGTTGTTTCTATCATTGCATAAGGAGATACAGCAACATGCAAAGAATGCGGATAAAGCATTTAAAGATATATCTGATAACGATGAAACTGAGGATGAAGATGATGGATTAGAGTTGTGACAAACGACTTTTTCCGTTGGTTAAGGGGTGTCTAATACGGCACTCCTTTTTATATTGGACACTAAATTTCGTGTTCCAGTAAATGGTGCTTGAAATTTCAAGCAGGGGTTGCAAATCTGCAATCCCTTTTTATATTGGAGGTTAGAGTATGGCTAGGACAAAGCAATTAAGCAAGAAAGAAAAGTTGCAGATTATCATATCTGATTTTAAAAAATATGCTAAGAACTTCTTAAAAATAATAGATAACAATGGTGATTTGATTCAGTTTGAATTAAATGATCAGCAGAATGAATTTGTAGATGGAATGACTAAATTTAATATCATTAGTAAAGCACGTCAAGGAGGATTCTCTACTCTCTCCCTTGGCCTGTGCCTTTTTTATGCGTTGACTAAACCTAATACTAACTATTTGATTGTCTCCTATAAAGGTGATTCATCTAGTGCCCTATTTGAGCGTTTAAAGATGATGAATACATATCTCCAAAGAGATAAATATCCTTCTCTCTTTCCTGCGGTAAAACGTGACAATAGAAATGAGTTGCTATTTGATAATGGCAGCCGTATCACTTGTATTGTAGCAGGTAACAAAGATGTTGGTCGTGGCTCAACTTATGAGTATATTCTCCTTTCTGAGTATGCATTCTATCAGAATCAGGAGAAGGTATTATTATCTGCCGAACAATCACTGGCTAAAAATGAAAATTCAAGAGTTGTCATTGAAACAACTTCAAATGGATTCAACAACTATCAGAAGGTATTTATGAAAGCATACAAGGGACAAGGTAGTAAGTATAAAGCGTTCTTCGTCCCCTTCTATGCTTCTTTGTATAAGATACAATTTAAACATGAACATGATGAAGCGGAAAAATGGTATAGATCAGAGAATAAGGGAAAGAGATTGCAAGCAAAGGATTTAGAACCCGATGAGAAAGTTCTATATGATAAGGGTGCTAATTTAAGATTTTTGATGTGGCGTAGGTGGAAACTTACCGATATGTCATTACAAGAGTTTTACCAGGAGTACCCTTCTAATCCAATGGAAAGTTTCATAAGCACAGGTCAAAGTGTATTTGATCAATCTAAAGTATTAGAAAGATTAAACTATGTCATAGATCCATTAGCAACTAATGAAGTGTATGACGAGTTACCAGAGGTTCTGAGAGCGTTTATTAATCGGGGGCTATATATTTATCATTTGCCTAAACGTGGACGCTACTACGCTGGCTGTGATTCTGCAAGCGGTTCAGGGGGCAGTAATGACGCATCTAGTATTAGTATATTCAATAGTGAAGGTCAACAAGTGGCTAGTTTCTATTCTAATAAAGTACCTATCTATAAATTTGCTGAGATTGTTGACGCTTTGGGGAGATATTACTACCAAGCGTTTTTATGTGTGGAAAGAAATTCATATGGTCTCCCTGTCATTGAAAGATTGCGGAAAGAGTACCAATATATGAATCTTTATAAGCAAAAACTTTTCGATATGAAAGGTAAAAGGAAACTTCAATTAGGTTGGACTACAACCGCAGCAAACAAATCCATTTTAATAAGTGACTACAAGGAACAATTTGAGTGTGGAATGATTAATCTTGAATGTAAAGAGACACTTCAGCAGATGCAGATTTTTCAGGAATCTGACGGAAAAATGGGTAACAAGAAAGGTGAAAATAACCATGATGATTTAGTTATTAGTAGCGCATTGGCTATTCAAGGAATGAAAACAGGAAAATGGTATGTAGATGTTGCTTAGAGAACCACTGTAATTTTACGGTGGTTATTTTATTTATAAGGGGGCTAAATAATGAATATCGAAAAATATATTAATGAGTATCATGAAGGACGGTCTGATTGGTTTGTTGAGGAAGTAAAGAGCATTCACAATCAACAAAGAGTTAATAGGATTATCGACATGAAAGAATATCTAAGTGGTAAACATGCCATTTTAAATAGACAAGTCGAAGAGTACAACGGAAAGAAGTTCTATCCTCGTAAGATAGTTTTACAGTATGCTAAGACGCTTCTCAACTATCAAACCGCTTATTTACTACAGCATCCTATTACTCTTACAGGTAGTGAAGATGTTGTTCATGAGTATAAGAGCATTCATAAGCAAGGTAAGTATGACAGGTTGAATTTTAACCTTCTTGATAAGGTAATTAAATACGGTATCGTAGCAGAGTATGTTTACTTAGATGGAAAGCAGATTAAAAGTAAAGTAATTGATCCTGCTGACTCATACCCTGTCTATGATCATGAGAACAATTTGATTGCTTTCATTGAGTACTATACTGTAGATGGTGTAGATTACTATACAGTCATTAAGGATGACGTAGTTGAGAAATATGATAATAGAGGTGGTTCATTGACTCTTACAGGGCAATATTCAAATGTAAGTGGTCTCCCTATTATTTATCATTCTCAGAATGAACTGAGCGATACAGACGGTAAATCAGAGTTAGAGGATATTATTAGTATTCTTGATTCAATGGAAGATTTAATTAGTAAATATACAGATGGATTTTATAAGTTTATGAATCCTATCCCTGTAGCCATTGGACAACAATTAAAAGGCGGTGGATTGCCTACTCAAGTTGTTGGTGGTGGCATTAATCTTGATGATGGTTCAGATTTTAAAATGGTTGGGAATCAATTGGATTCTAGTACGTTTGAAAATATCTATAAGACTCTACTTCAAGCCCTTTTGGACATCTCCTCTACTCCTGCTGTCAGCATGAATAAGACGGACATAAGCAATCTGAGTGAGGTTAGTATTAAACTTCTGTTCTCATTGGCTAGTGTTAAAGCAGGATGGAATGAAATGTTTATGCGTGAAGGTATAGAACAAAGACATGATAAGATAAGAAGATTATTATCATATAGGAATATAACATTTAAAGATGAAGATTATGATACGTTGGATATGGTGTTCTCGTATGCTATGCCAAGTAACAACAAGGAGATCATAGACAATCTAAAAGTGTTGGATGATATGGAAGCCATTAGTTTAGAGAGTATATTAAATCATAGTCCTTATACAACTGATGTTCAATCTGAGTTATTAAGACTTGGGGATAATAAAAGCATTGATCAGAGTGATGATGAGGATTGATGTAGGATTCAAATTAGTAGTAGGTACTAATTCTATATATGGTGGTTTGATTTGACTTATATATTATATATAGATGAACTATGAAGGTAGATGAAACATGGGATTGAGTGTAAAGGTAAGATACTGAGAATTTTTCGCCTGTTATATGGGGCTTTATTATACTTAAAAATTGGTGGTCATAGTCGAATTTGATGGGGATTTTTGGTAATTATCTGAATTTCGTCCCTTCCCTCCTATCTTGACCACTTTCTATGGTAGATTGTGGTCTTATTTTGACCTAATTAATGCCAATCAAACGAATCGCAGGTATAACGTCAATTATACCCTTGATTCATTGCCAGTATATGGGCTAATGTTCGTGTTTTGACTAGTTTAGGCGATACCCCTAAGTGATAAATATTCGCCCTAGTATACTCAATTTTTCACATCCTAAAAGTTTACACAAACTAGCAGGAATTTCCTCTCTCGTGTCTAATAATGTAGGCAGAAGGGAGGTGAAAGATATGGATATTAATAACTTGGTTGAAAGAATTGATGAAGTACGAAAGAATGTTGAGCACGAGAATAATAACCTAGATATTTTTGAATGGTTATCGGATTGCCAAGTGTTTCTAGAAAGTAATCATAGCAAACTAGAATTCACTAAACAGTTTATAACAGAAAAGGAAGCATTCAAAACTTCAATCATCTCTTATGGAGCCTACTCATTAGTAAATTTTGATTCACTCGCTGCAACTGTTAAATCCGTTAAAAAGTTAGAAGACGCTAAGATTGAACAGGGTAAGAAAACTGCACAATTTTTTAAAGGACTTAATAGTTAATTCTCGTATTACTAGGCACTCCTAACCGAGTGCTTTTCTTTTGACCACTTTAATGGAAAAATTTTCAGAAATATAAGGACAAATGAACTATACAATGGTATTATTTACATGGAAAATTACTAATGGGGGTGGATGAATGTTAAAAAGAGTATTTGTATTTGTATCAATTTTGTTTTTATTAACAGCATGTAGTCAGACACAAAAACAAGTAGAAGAGGTAAATGGATTAATCGAAGAGGAAAAATGGGCTGAAGCAGAAACAAAAATACAGGAATACGATTTGATTAATAAGGAACTAGATGTACATAAATACAACTATCATGAAATATCACAGTTTAATGAGGTAGTGAAATTATTTGAAACTCATGATTACACTTTAATGTTCAAAGTATTTGAAGACAATCCGCTCCAAGACGAATATCTTACTAGAAAACTTACTGAAATAGTATCGGAATCATTAAATGAGTTAATAAGTGATGGAAAGTGGGGAAATGCAAAGACGTTTTATGACAAACTGGATCAAGGTATAAAGCAAGAATTAAGCGACATTGAACAAAAATTAATACAAGAAGAGAAAGATGAGCAAAAAAGATTAGCAGAAATAGCAAAACAACGAGAAAAAGAATTAATTGATAAATATATTGAACAAATCAAAGATGGAAAATATAGTGAAGTCACTATGGCAACTGTGTCTAGTACTAATGAAACTTTTAAAGATTTATATAATCTTGCTAGTGCTTATAGATGGTATGTTGAAGAAGATGATGATATGTATATTCCTGGAATACCATCATTACCAGAGTATTCTCTAGAAAAAATAATTGATCCGATAGATGAAATTAAGGATTTAAAAACTTCATTAGAGATTTTGATTGAGGAACGAAAGAAAGGGAATGAAGGAAAATTTGGAGTCATTATTGGAATGGCTGCTGAAGATGTATTAAAATCATCTTGGGGTGAGCCACAATCGAAAAATAATTCTTCAACAAGATATGGTACAAGAGAACAATGGGTATATGGAAATGGAAATTATTTATACTTTAGAGACGGTATTTTAGATTCCATTTCTACTCGTCAGTAAGAGCCAATCACGGCTCTTTTTTTTATGTCAATATTTCCAACCTAAGGAGGCTAACAAATGAAAGGTCAAAATATCTTATTTGTATTCTGCATTGTCTTGTCGATCATCACTAACTATATTTTATAAGGAGGATTTACCTATGACAAATTTAGAACGCTTATCCCTTGAAACTAAGGGAATCAACTTATCAGAAGATGAATTATCCATTTACCTAATGGAATCAGATTTAACTCCTAGTTCACCTTATCAAGCCCAATCAGCCACAAATAAGCGTAATATCTATCGTGCAGCACTCTCTATTCTTGAATCTATTGCTAACAATCCATCTAATATGAAGGACTATAAACAAGATGATATGAGTGTAAGTCAATTTGCGGAGAATGTTCAGGCGAGAATTGACCAGTTAGAACGCAAGATACGCTCAATGAAAACTGATGAACAGTCGGATAGTAACTTCTTCATGCTGTTCAACTCATAAATCACTTCTAGGCTTCCATATGTTTAATCCTAGTGATCATTCCATACAGTTCGTAACAATTTAACTAGTACATGTAAAACGTCTGTATGGGGCTTGTACGAAGTCAGAATGGGGGTACAAAAATGAATGATATAGATCGTAAGGCATTGATCAGACAGTCATCTAAGAAGATTAGCAAAAAATATGATAAGATGTTGAGATTGTTAAGTTTTGGGATTGCTCAGTTTTGAGCAGTCCTTTTTCTTTCGTCAGAAGTGCCGAATATTATATTCTTCTGATTCGGATATGGTGATTTGCCAAAGCCGAGGACTCTGCAATTTTGCAGGTTGGGTGACACATATCACCGAAATATGCCGACGTCGGCAAAATTGCAGAGGTTAGGTTGAAGTTCAACCTTAGCCGTGTACAAAATGATACTTTATAGATTATCAATATAAGGAGGTAAGCATATGTTCAACCTATTTGACAATGACAATGAGGATTTTAACAATCTTCTTCAAATGGCAGGGAAGGATATATTAATCAACAATACACCTGCTAGAGCCATTATAACGAACCCTAAACTTAATGTGATAATTGATTATGATGATAGATATATCTCTACTCTTTCGCCTATAAAACGTGGTGATGTGATTGATTATATCGATAATAAATACTTTGTCATCACAGAAACGGTTTCACCTAGACACAGTAAATACAAGTCCATAATACGTAACTGCAACTATTCAATTAAGTTTGTATTAAATGGGCAATTGCATGAAGGTCTAAGCATAATCGAATCTAGGACGTTTGATGTTGACAATGGGCAGTACATTACTATGCCAACAGGTAAAATACTTGTTACACATCAACAAAACGAGATCACTGATAACATTGAACGTGACCAACGTTTCATTAAAATGGGTAGTCCTTGGAAAGTTGTAGGAGTGGATAAAAGTAAAAAAGGCCTTATTCGTTTAACGTGTGATGTAGATGTATTTGTTCCTGGTGATGATATCGAAAATGAAATAGCAAATGCTGATCGATTGGTTACTTATAATGTCTATTTTACGAGCGATAATATTTCAATGATTCTAGGTGCTACACTCCAATTAAATGTTGTTGTTACTGCTAATGGGCAAATTGTTAGTGAAAATGTTTTATTTGAATCCAGTGATGAATTAATTGCTTCAGTTGGAACGAATGGACTTGTTACAGCACATGAGGAAGGAAACGTATCAATTACTGCAAGGTTACAAAGAGATCCTAGAGTATATGATGTTATTCAGATAAATGTAGAGGAAATAGTTGAAGATGATTATTCCATTCACATTAACGGTTCAGATTCAATTAGACAAGGACAAACTTTAACTTACGCTGCTACTGTTTATAACAATGCCCAAGAAGTCACAGAGCCAGTTACATTCGCTCTATTTGCTGACAATCAATCTAGCACTACTACATCAGCAGTAATTACATCACAAAATGCTAACAGTTGCTCGATAAGAAACGATTCTAACAGTGGATATGTTCAATTAAGAGCAACATTAAATAGTGACAACAGTATTGTCGCATGGAAGAGAATTCAACTACGGGGAGTGTTTTAAGTTAGAGTTTTAGATTTAATTGGAACTACTTGACAAATAAAAGGACTACTTTATAATAGGAATTAACATTTAAATTAGATCGTATTCAGTAGATAATTATGTATTATTAATCCTTAAATGTGATGACGAATTATTCCTGTCATTCTTGACAGGGTGGGGGTCGCTGGTTCGAACCCAGTCCGGGTCACCATTCATAATTTAAATTATTAATTAAAACCTTGCACAGCAAGGTTTTTTTGTTTAATAACATCTTAATCTTATATTGCCTCATTTAATTTTAGTAATTAATCCGTATATGATAAATGTTCCTTCTAATGCTTGGGCAAATTTAATAAACAAGTTAAAATAGAAATAATTGAATGCACTTTTGTTAATTACAAATTAATCCATTAAATTAGATTACTGCTTTACATACCATCCACCAACAAACAAGGAGACCAAACCATGTGCGGAAGATTCCTGCTCTACCACCCATTAATGGAGCTTTATGAACGTTTCTATGTCGATCAATTAGCCTTTGATTTAGAGGTAACACCAAGCTATAATATAGCTCCTTCTCAGCAGCTACTTGCTGTGGTCAATGATGGGAAGCAGAATCGCATGGGCTTCTTAAAGTGGGGACTTGTTCCGTACTGGGCAAAGGATGCTTCTCTGGGTCACAAATTAATTAACGCACGAGTGGAAACTTTAGCTTCAAAACCTAGCTTTGCTGAGGCTTATAAAAAAAGACGCTGCATCATTATAGCCAGTGGATTCTATGAATGGAAAAAGGAAGGCTCAAAGAAAACTCCTATGCTTATTCAACTAAAAAATAAAGAGCCTATAGCTTTAGCTGGATTGTGGGAGCGGTGGGTCGATGCTGATGGAAAAGCACTCACAACAGCTACCATTATTACTACTGAACCTAATGAGCTGATGCAGGATATACACGATAGGATGCCAGTTATTTTAGATGCTGAACAAATTGAGCTTTGGCTAAATAGAGAGGTTCAGGACACAAATCAGTTAGACACGTTACTTCGACCTTTTCCAGCGGATCAGATGAAGGCTCATCCTGTATCAAATGCGGTAAATTCTCCTAAAAATAATGACCCTTCTTTAATAAAAGCGGTTTAAAGTGATTAAAAAACGATTAAATCAAATATTGATGAGCATCTCTTAATTCAATGGGTTTCTGTTGACATTTGATGTTAGAGAACTTAGGCTATTGTATCTATTATTTTTCTAGTAAGGAGGGCTTGTGTGTCTAAGCATTCTAATGAGGAGCTATTAACCGGAGGGAATATCTCTAACGTTTATCGCTCAGGCAATACAGTCAGAAGGGATTTAAAACCTACCAATCCTATGGTGCACTCTCTCTTAAAACACCTTGAGAGCAAAGGATATGAGTTCTCACCAAGGTTCTTAGGAATTGATGATCAAGGTAGAGAAGTCTTATCCTATATTGAAGGTGAAGCTGGCAATTATCCTTTAAAAGAATATATGTGGTCTGACGAGACCTTGATGAAAGTGGCTAAAATGCTTCGACTGTATCATGATGCTGTAAGTGACTTTCTCTTTGACGATAGCTGGACACCACTCGATAACACACCTCTACAGCATGAGATCATATGTCATAATGATTTTGCTATCTACAACATTATCTTTAGGGAGCAAGAGCCAGTAGGTGTTATTGATTTTGATGTAGCGGCTCCTGGACCTAGGCTATGGGATATCGCTTATACTCTTTATACATGTGCCCCTTTAAGTAGATTTTACCTTTTGGAAACAGGTGAAAAAAAGAGATACACCCCTTCACAAGATGCTGAGCGTATAAGGAAACGAATTCAATTGTTTTTCGATGCGTACGGTGAAGAGCTCAAGGATGATTTGGTAGATATGGTCATCCTTCGACTAGAAGGGCTGTGCCAATTAATGATTAGAAAAGCCAGTGAAGGTGATCTAGCGTTTCAAAGGATGATTGAGCAAGGACATCTTAGGCATTATCAAAAAGATATTCAATTTCTCAGGGAGCGTGGAAAGGAGTGGAGCTAATTGCTAAACAGTTCCCTCCAGCTCCGTATTCTTAATAATAATACAATTCTCTAATATTAGTGATTAGAATCAAGATAAAGTAAATCGTCATCCAACATACAGCACAACACCACACGCTGGGAACTGGAGCGGTGCGTGAAAAGATTAAATAAACGTTCTGGTATCTTTATTTCGCTCAAATAAATATACCGCGATTAAAGAAAAGGTTACGACAAAGGCAAAAAGAATAATGATGTTTAGGTACATGCTCTCAAAGCTGCTTCCTTGCTGAAGCTTGTCGAACGTATCAAGCAACCAGCGCTGTGGTAGAAAGTCAGCCATTTTCTGAAACGCCAAAGGCATAACTTCAATTGGAATAAAGCACCCGGCGAGGAAGCTGGTTGGCATAATGATCAAGTTTTGTATGGCCGTGGCAAGGCTAGAGCTCTTGGCGAAGGCTACAATGGTAAGAGAAATGCTAATGGCAATCAGGGCAAAGAGGATTAGAATCAGGAATACCTGCCAAAACGGGACCCCTGTATCAATTTGAAACAATCGCTCCATCACCACAAGGGTTAAAGCAATCTGTAGAGTCATGACTGCTAAATTAACGATCATATTAGATAGTACATACGCTCTTGATGTAACAGGGGACGCTAACAGTCGGAAATACGTTCGATTCTCTTTTTCTTTCAAGATCATTCCAGATAATGTCCCGGCAGAGAATAGCATAATTGTAATCAGGTACCCTACCGTTTGAGTGCTCATGTTCTGGGTAGCGGATATATCTTCTAGCGTTTCTGTTGATAGCTTAAAATCTGAGGCCAAATAATTTGTATACAGCTGCTTAAACTCTTCTTGATTTCCTTCGGTCACTTGACCTATGGTAGCAAGATTGTCCATATATTGATTCAAGTAGGCCTTTACGTATCCTGTAGCTTCCGCCCCTTTAATAGATACAATTTGAAGGGGATGAGGGCGACCATTTTGTACACTTTCTGCAAATCCGTTAGCTAAAATAAGGGCTAGATCAAGCTCTCCTGACACAATAGCAGCGTTGAGCTCCGTTTCATCAACTGTATGGATTTGCACGTGCTTCAATTCTTCTATGAATTTAATTGTATCTTCAGTAATCCTCTGATTTACGTCATGATTCAGTATACCAACGTTTAAGGTTGTTTCTCCCGAAGCTCCATGAATCAATGTAGACAAAAGGATACCCAGTAAGGGAAAAGCAAAGTATAAGGGTAAGTTTCTATAGTTACGGAATGTGGTCTTCCATGTTTTTCGGATTAACCAGCCAATATGCTTCATGTTATAGCCCCTCCCTTCTTTTATTCAATAAAACTGTGCTGAATAAACATAATACAGCTAGCCCTACATTTAATAAGATTGCCGGAATCGAAGCCAGCACATTATGGGCATAGATGGTTTGCATGATTCCTGTGTTTGTCCAGTATAACGGAGACAAATAAGCTAACCATTTCATTAGTCCTGTCATGCTATCTACTGGAAAATAGGACCCACCAAAAAACAAGGAGTACTGGATAAAGATCATAATGACGACCTTTGCTGTTTCACCTTTTATCAAATGGCTGACTCCAAGCCCTAAGCTAAGCACAAAAATAATGAGCGACAACAGGATAAAAAACACCACAACAAAATAGCTCCCTCCCCAGTTCACTCCGAAAACGAATGTAGTAATGAGGACAACGACGAGAGCGGAAAGGATGTACTGAGCGATTGTTCCTAGTATTTTTCCTGCAAAAATCTCAACTTTTGTAATCGGAGCGGCCAATAAACGGATCGCCGTATTTCTTTTTCTTTCGCCATCAATTAGATTACCCGCTCCTGCTGCACCGAAAAAAATGATCAATGTTGTCACTGCAATCGCGTAATAATCCATTGAACTAGGTTGTTTTGTGGTATCCAGTGACGTTTCCAGGATATACGCAGCCCCCTCGCTAGATTGAGGCAGGCTGTCCTGCCTTATGCCAAGCTGAGCCACCTCTGTAGCCAAGTTATAGCGATCTTTAAACTGAGTAAGCATACCCTGAACAATATGGCTTTCTATTGGATTTACTGGGCTATCATAATAATGGATACCCTGATCATTCATTTCAATATAAGCTGTGTAACGGTTGGTCTGAACCTCCTTTTTCCCATCCATTAAATTGGCTAAAGGTTCTACTTGAACACCCGATTGATTCATTTCTTCCATAAATTCGTCCCACTGCTTTCCTAACACATGATCTGCAGCCGTATTTTTATATAGCACCCGAATGTCACCTACTGTCACATGACCTGTAAAAAGGTTCGACAGTGCGGTTCCTAGAATCAGAACGATTATACTAGGCAGAATCAGTAGAAAAATGGTTAAACGTAAATCCCGTAACGCTTTTAATTCTTTTAGGGCAATGTGTAAAATTTTCAAGGGGCTACCTCCTTTCACCGTGATTAGCTAATCCCTTAAGTTCCTTCCGGTCAACGTCAGAAACACCGTTTCCAAATTTGGCTCATGAGCGTCAAGCGAACGAATTTCAATGTCGTTCTCCATCAACTTCTGAATGACTTTGTTTAAGCTGTTAACCTCAGCATTGAAGTTAATTTTTATCAGATTCTCTTCCACTTCTACCGTATTTACACCGTTTATTTCTTTTATTTTTTCCGCTTTTAATGCTTCTGTAGATGTAACCTCGATCCAAATATCTTTTGTATTCGTAATAATCGATTTGAGCTGCTCCTTCGTTCCTTCGGCAATAATTTTGCCATGATCGATGATGGCAATGCTGCTACAAATCTCTTCAACTTCCTCCATATAGTGGCTTGTATAGATAATGGTACAGCCCAGCTTATTCAGCTTTTTGACAGATTCCAGAATATAGCTTCTGGATTGAGGATCTATCCCTACGGTCGGTTCATCCATAATAAGCAGCCTTGGTCTGTGAGCGATAGCACAAGCGATATTAAGCCTTCTCTTCATCCCTCCAGAGAAGTTTTTTGGAAAGCTTTTAGCCTTATCTTTAAGCCCCACAAACTCCAGTGCTTCATCTGTCCTTTTCTTCAGTTGTGCTCCTCGCAAGCCATATAGCCCGGCAAAAAAACTCACATTTTCATCTGCCGTCATATCTTCATAAATCGCTAGCTCCTGTGGGACAATACCAATGTTGTTTTTAGCAAAAGTGCTGTATCTAGTTATATTTTTCCCTAGAATTTCAATCTCTCCCTTTGTACTGTGTAGCAAGGAAGCAATCATATTGATCGTCGTACTTTTCCCCGCCCCGTTCGCTCCTAGAAAACCGAAAATTTCCCCTTCCTCTATCGCCAAAGATAAATTGTCTACGGCGATGAAATCATCAAACCTTTTAGTTAAATTTCTGATTTCAAGTACTTTCATACCTTTCACTCCTATTACTTTTTGTCAGGATGCTTTATAAACGCTTGTTATTTAAGATAGGTTTAGTATAAGGACGGTAATGGCCACAGCTGCCAGGACCAACGAAGGAATAACTTTACTAATCGGATCTCGAACTCTAATATGTGTAGCACTCCCTACTAGCATCGTGATCCCCAGCCAACCCCCTGCAAAAACAGCAGTCCATGGAAGCCAAATTCCAATAACCAGCGCTAACACTCCGATAAGCTGTACCCAACCAGTTACAATTCTGAACCACTGGGGTAGTCTAAGGCTTTTGAATATATCAACCTGCAGCTTATTCCCTGAGATTTTTTGTAGCCCCAACGTTAAAAACAGAAAAGCTAGTATACCTTGAAGAACAATGGATATAGTCAATGTAATATCCTCCTCTAATTGTCATTTATGTGTTTCAAATAATATTCTTGGCTTTTGACTTTACTTTGTTTAAGTTGTTTTTATTGTAAAGAAAAAAGATGAACTTATGGTAGTACATAAGTTCATCCTTTTTGTATGAGATTTTCATTTTTTCCTAATGAGATACTCATTGTACTATGGATTTGCTGACAAATGATTTTCACAGAGTGATTTTACGAATAAAATGGGGGCTCAGGACAACTGATAAGGTAGCAACGTGGTTACAGAAAAGCCTTTTGATCCATCCACTATAATCGTCCCGTTAACAGCGGCAGTCCTTTCTTCCATGCCTTGGATGCCAAGTCCCTTCACAATTTTTGAAGCCCCTCTGCCGTTATCTGCTACCTCAACCCTAATGATGGTGTTAAGCACTCGTATATCTAGTGAGATCATTGTAGCGTTTGAGTATTTAAGTGTATTTGTTAGTGCCTCCTTTGTATTTTCCATGATAATTTTCCATTGCATGGGTGATATGATATCCACATTTCCTCCAAACGTAAACAAGGTCTTGAGTGAATGTTTAGCCGAAAACTCATCGACGAATAGCTTCAGCCTGTTGATCCCAAGCTGTTCGGTTGGGGGTTTTATATTTTTTAACACGAGCCGAATGCTTTCTATCCCATCCTTCGAAATGTCAATTGCATTTTGTAGCAATTCAGCTGATTTTTCTCTATCCGTTGCCATCAACCGTTTGGACGCTTCCATCTGAATTAAGGCACCAGTCATGGAATGACCGATTTTATCGTGGATTTCCTGCGATAGGCGATTGCGTTCCTCCAGCTTATACGTATACTCTGACTGCCTGATGTATTCGTTGTTTTCATTTAAATTTCTGGTCAGTCTTTGTATATCATAGTGCATGTTTTCGATATCTTTCCTGTAGATTAGCATCCTGCTCGTATATGTCCTGATAATCGTATATAGAGCAAAACTAAGGGTAGCAACGAGTACGTATAGGGTGAGCATTTCAACAGGAATAAGAGGCATGGGAAGTAGCATGATAACAAAAATGATAATTAATTTATTTATGTAATGAGAGGCTATTTCAAATAAATGAATGGGCAGCAATAATACGAACAACGGGTCGATGTAATAGAAAGCTGCAGCAGTAATGGTCATGGACAAGAAGGCAAATAGCTGCTTCATACCCCTCTTTTTAACGAGGCTGATGGCAGTATTTATACTCATGTATAGAAGTAGTGTTATGATATACCAGTGTGGCATCGTATTTTTTGTCAGATAGGATGTGATCACTACGTAACTGACCAGAAGGGTTTTGATGCAGAGTATCCAAAATTCTAGTGTACGTTCCCGTTCACTCATAATTGATTTCCCCTGTAAGATAATAGATAGCAATTTGTGTGCGGTGCTCCAAGCCGGTTTTACCTAAAATAGAAGTAACATAGTTAGCAACCGTTCCCTCGGAAATAAAAAGCTGCTTGGAAATATCCCTATTGGACAACCCCTTGGCAATAAGGGAAATGATACTCCATTCTCTTTCTGTAAACAAGCTCTTGTCAATTGCACTCCACTTGTTCTCTTCCCGTTCCTTTTCTCCAGCTAGATTTCTTTTAATCTTATCCAGCACCACATCCTGGATCACATTATGACCCTTATGCACACTTATGATGGCACTCCTAATCAAATCTGGATCGTTATTCTTTAAAAGATAGCCCTTAGCTCCATATTTGACAGCATCAAGGATATATTCATCATCATCAAATGTAGTCAAAATTAATGGCTTCGTTTTCGTGCTTAGTGTCAGGATTTTGGTCGCTTCAACTCCGTTCATATTAGGCATCCGTACGTCAAGCATAGCTACGTCTACCTCATGCTGCTCACAATATTCAACCGCTTCTTTCCCATCCTGAACGGTTGTCAACACTTCGAACTCGGGAAACGAAGTCAGTATGATTTTCATCCCTTCACGAATAAAGGAATTATCGTCTGCAATGATCACCTTAATTTTCACTACCGCTCACACTCCATTCACTAGTGTTATTTTACAATAGTTCGGACATTACGAAAAGAGATGTGTGGGCAGTGTTTCTATTACAAATTAGAAATAATCAATGTGAAGAATATCTTCTAATTTGATCCAGACAAAGTCATTATCGGTCTCCATTTTTACTTGCCTTAATTGAAGGTCGATCTTCTTAAGCTTTCCTTTTATTTTGGTCTCCTGGTACGGATCAAATATCGTAATTGTTATTTCTTGATCCTTGTTACTCGCTTCTGACATCAGATGTGAAAAGTACTCAAGTGTTTGCTCGTCAAATATCGGTCTGTCCTTTCTGTTTTGCTCCTTCCTCTTCTGAATAATGAGCTCGCGATGCTCTGGTAGCATCATCCGACTAGCTTCCCACATGATGTTGGAGCCTGGTGTTAGCTTGTTTTCTTTCATGGGAAGTCCCTCCTCTGCTGATTGATAAAATCCCTTCAATATCGAAGGAGCGCTGCTGCTTTCTCCACATACAATAAGCAAGGATTTTCTGCTCCTGTATGTTTTTGATGAAAATGGTGCGATGGGTGATCTGTCCTCTTTTATCCATATAGATCATTTGAACCGGTACATTAGCTAGATAATACTTGTAAAGCAACTTCTCCATTCTTCTCACCTCACATTTTAAAAATTGAGTTTATCACCCTAGTGCAAAATTAATTCCCGCTGTAGCTTCTCAATAGGGCAGTATTAGTTTTTTTAACTAGCTATGATTGTGAGTCATTTAGTACTACCAATTATAAAGGAACATTTGTTTGTATATAGTATATGCGAATGTACGTTCTTTATTCAACAGGAAAATATTACTGTATTCATTGACTCGTTCGGAGGATTAGAAAAACTAAGCTTATCAATATGTTCTAGCGAAAGCCTTAGTTATTTTGCTATCTGTCCTTAAACTTATAAACTCTAGTAGAGTAAAGAACTGAAATTTTCTTTGGCGACCGTGAGGTCGCCTTTACTCATTCCAGCTCCTCCTCATCAAACCGTACGTGAGGTTTTCCCT
>NZ_JAUSTY010000026.1 GCF_030813115.1 Bacillus horti
TGTCTTGCCCCACTCATTTGTGACACCCTCTCCGTCTTCTTTCTTTTATTATCTACGTGTCTTTTATGAGTGTCCACTTTTTATTCTAACTGCATTTTGACCCTTAGAGCGACATTTTACCTGATTTAATCTCCTAACGGACTTTTTCGACCCTTAGAATGAAAAATACGTTGATTTTGATTCGATTTACACGCTAAGGGTCCATTTTGTCCGTTAGAATCTTTAAAGGTCAAAAAAACACTTCTAAGGTGCATTTTTGTCCGTTAGAGGAAGCCATAGATCATGAAGAACATAGAAACAAAAGAAAAGCTTACACTGGAGTCTCTTTAGGTTGTTTGAGGATGTACCATGCTCAAGCTTGTCTTATCCCCTTTGTTAAGGTATTAACTATGGCAGCTTTCACATTCCTCAATCACTGCACTGGACGTAGAACGAACGTAATATGTCGTTTTCAGCTCAGATTTCCAAGCTAATAGATGCAGATCTAATAAATCCTTCGCTTTAATATTGTTTTGTACATATAAATTGAAGGAAACAGATTGATCAATATGGCGCTGACGCACTCCATTTTGACGAATGCTCCATTTTTGATCAATCACATACGCTGTTTTGTAGTACCAGTTCGTCTTCGCATTTAAATCAGGTGCTGTTACAGGAATCTTATAATCCTTCTTTTCCTCCGAATATTCTTTGCGGAAGATCGGATCAATACTAGCTGTAGAGCCTGCAATAATAGAGGTAGAAGAGTTTGGTGCAACAGCCATGAGATAACCATTACGTACACCATGCTCCTTCACATCCTGCTGAAGAACCTGCCAGTCAGGAGAATGATAGCCTCTTTGCTCAAAATACGCTCCTGTTTCCCAATCAGATCCTTCAAATGCCGGATAAGGAGATTTCTCCTTTGCTAACGTCATGCTTGCTTTTATCGTTAAATATGAGATTTTCTCATACACTTCATCACAATATTCAAGGGAGCGTTCACTTTCCCAAGTAATCCCTTGTAACGCTAGTAGATGGTGCCAGCCAAACGTACCTAGGCCAATTCCACGATACTTTTCATTCGTAATCTGAGCTTGGTGCACCGGAATATTATTTAAATCAATAACGTTATCTAGCATACGCACCTGAATAGGGATCAGGCGCTCAAGCACATCATCACCAACAGCACTTGCTAAGGAAATGGAGGAAAGATTACATACCACAAAATCTCCTGGTTCCTTCACTGTAATAATCTTACCATCCTCGGTTTTCTCTTCAATGACAGTCGTTTGGCTCATGTTCTGCATAATTTCCGTACACAGGTTACTGCAATAAATCATTCCAGCGTGCTTATTTGGGTTAGCACGATTTGCCGCATCACGATAGAACATGTAAGGTGTTCCCGTCTCTAATTGAGAGATCATGACCGATTTAAAGATATCAATAGCGGGTACCGTTGTTTTAGAAAGAGTAGGGTGTGCTACACACTCCTGGTATTTCTCCCTAAACGAGCCACTGCCTTGTTTTTCATCGTAAAAATCCTCTAGAGAATAGCCCATCACCTTACGAATTTCGTGTGGGTCAAAGAGATACCAATCCTCTCTGTTTTCTACAGCTTCCATAAACACATCCGGTATAGAGACACCTGTAAATAAATCATGGGTACGGAAACGCTCATCCCCATTGTTAAGGCGCGCGTCTAGGAACGGGAAGATATCTTTATGCCACACATCTAAATAGACAGCAATAGCACCCTGTCTTTGACCTAATTGATCAACACTGACAGCCGTATTGTTGAGCTGCTTCATCCAAGGAATAACACCAGAGGATATCCCTTTAAAGCCTTTGATATCACTACCTCTAGCTCTAATCTTTCCTAAGTAGACTCCGATTCCCCCGCCACCCTTGGACAGGTTAGCGATATCTGTATTGGAATCATAGATCCCTCTTAAACTATCATCTACTGTATCAATAAAGCAGCTAGAGAGCTGACCGTAGCTTTTACCGGCGTTAGCTAGGGTCGGTGTAGCCACTGTCATGTAAAGATTACTTAATGCCCAATACGCTTCTTTAACCAACTCAAGGCGCTTCTCTTTCTTTTCTTTTAACATAAGGGTCATGGCAATAATCATGAAACGTTCCTGAGGTAACTCGTACACCTCTTTTTGATAACCCTTCGCTAGATAACGATCTGCCAGGGTCAACAAGCCAATGTATGTAAATTTATGATCGTGATCAGGGGTAATTTCCTGCTCTAGTATTCCTATTTCTTCCTTAGTATAGCTTGTTAGAATCTGATCGTTGTAAATACCTAGGTCTGTTAGCTCCTTAATTAACAGATACAAAGAGCCGTACTTTTTGTCAGCCTCAATGCCACGAGTCGTACTAGCAGAATGATAGAGCTTATCTAAATAAATGCTCGCTGCAAAGTATGTCCAATCAGGCTCGGAAGCTGTAATGCGTTCAAGTGCAGAAAGGACTAGTAAACTAGTGACCTTATCTAATGTAGGTTCCTCCATATATTCGTAGGTAAGCTTAACCTTCTCTTTGTATTCATCCAATGGTAGTGAATACGGCTTGGCCTGTTCCTCCATATACTGTTCAAGACTAGTAAAATCTGTCGTAATATCTGTGTATCTTACTTTTGTTTGTAGCATGATTTCTCCTCCTATGCACATTAGAAAAACTTGGCTTAGCGCCAAGTCATGGCGAAAGCCTTAGATTTTCTTATACTATCTACCTTTAAACTTATAAATTTTGATAGTAAAATAAAAAGCTCATCTCAGAAGATGAGCACATAGAATGAAGGCAGACCACACGTCAATTAGTCCTTTTTCATTCTATCTTCTCAGCTCCCGAAGAAGACAGTCTGTAACTATAAAGGCAGGTCTCCTGACTTATGCTTCTCCTTACTTTAAGCCCTTCCCGTGAGAGTCACAGTGGATGTGCTTATTTCATCAGCATGTACAGTTGCGGGTACAGTTTTGGCTTTGAACCAAATTCCCTTTTTAAGTCGATGAATCGACACCTTTATAGCAAAAATATACTAAATATTGAATTCTCAATTGAGAACAACACTAAATATTGATTTCGTAACTAGAATTATAAACTCAACATCTCTGTTTGGCAACATGATTTTTTTACCCCCAAAAGCTAAATCTTACTCCAATGCACATGAGACAAGGACTCACCAAGATAAAAAAATTTTCTTTTGAAAAAAAGAGTTTTTTATTTCATTCTTTAAATCCCTGTATTTGTTAATTGTGTAGAATGAAGGGTTGTTTATAATAAATTAAAATAGGATAATTGAATGAAGAGGATCATACCTCTTATTAGCGTAAACGTAAGTGTTCTACTAGAGGGGAGAGAAAGAGATGGGCTTACTTTTAATCTTAATCGGATTTTTAGGAGTGTTTATATTGAGTAATCAGTATACGATGGTTAAAAACCAACGTAGGGAGATTGAGCTTTTAGAGGAGATTGCTGATAAATTAAATAGAATAAGAGAATAGGATATAACAAGGTTATCGGTTGTCACTTCATAACTACTATGATATTAATAGAGTGATCGTTCTATACAAAGGTGGAAATAGTATGAGTAAAAAAAAGGAAGATTTATTGCAACATTCGGAAAGGCTATTTTATGAATATGGCTTTCATGCGATAGGACTGAAAAGGGTTGTAAATGAAGCCAATGTAGCTCTTATGACACTGTATAACCACTTTGCGTCCAAGGAAGAGTTGGTTTTAGCTGTATTAAAAAGGAGAGGGGAGAGATATTTCAAGTTATTACAGTCCTCTATCCAAAATTATTCCTCAGCAAGTGCGGCTGAATTAGCAGAGGGACATCTAGCATGGATTCGGCAGCATAGCTCGAAAGGATGTATGTTTTTACGCGCTAAAGAGGAATTTGCTTCGAGCGAAGAGTATGAGATTGTGGAATATGTAAATCAACATAAGCAAGCCTTAATATCTTATTTTGAAGAGCTTGGTTTTCAGCAGAAACAAGCGATTCAACTCGCTTTATTATTCGAAGGAGCTACAGCTTTAGCGGAAGTCCTAGATGCTGAACAGGTTAGTGAGCAGCTCCGTCATTTAGTTAAAGGAATTTCGTAAGCATTATGCTTACTTTTTTTAAAACAAAATATAATGATCGTTCTATCTAAAGTTAATGATAATAGAAAAGGGATCAGACAATAGTTCTCATTCAAAAGTACACGTACTAAAGAATTGGAGGAAAAACGGATGTGGAAACTGGTATTCCTTGGTGTAGCCATGATTGCTGTAACATATGCATTGGCCCGGCTCAGCTTCGGATTATTTTTACCTGATATAGCAGAATCACTTCGTTTAACAGCAGGTGAAGCAGGAATGATTGGATCAACAGCATATATTGCATACACGTTTGCTTTGCTAACATCTTCTTTCCTCATCCAACGATGGGGGACGAAAAAGGTCGTACAATGCTCTGGTTTAAGTGCCCTTCTAGGATTAATAGGAATAGCTCTTGCTCAAGATGTCTATACAATGGTTTTGTGTAGCTTTATAGGGGGAGTAGGGAGTGGTTGGGCATCCCCTGCTCTTAGTCAGGTAGCTTCCATCTCTTTAAAGGATAACGAAAAGGATAAAGCTAATACGTGGATAAATAGTGGAACGAGCTTTGGTCTCATTCTGACGGGGCCGATTGCGCTAGCTTTATCGGAATACTGGCGTCTAGCCTACCTATTTTTTGCTGTAATCGCACTTTTCGTTCTCATTTGGAGCTCTAAAAGTATTCCAAGCTATAAGCTAAAGCTTCATGAAGGGGAAGCTAAACAACCAATAGTAGGCTCACTTGTGAAAGCAAAAAATTTACTGCTGGCTTCTTTACTGGCAGGAGGTGTTTCTTCCGTATATTGGACATTTTCAAGAAGCTATATAAATGTAATGTACGAGATGAGTGCCAATGATAGTGTCATCTTTTGGATTATAATGGGGATCGCTGGAATAGGTGGTGCTATGGCTGGTCGCGTCATTCATAAAATTGGGCTGGCTTATGCGTATCGTCTTATTCTTGGGATCATGCTGTTTTCTATTAGCTCAATTACAATACCTACAATGGTAACTGTTTATGTATCTGGTCTGTTGTTTGGAGTTTCATTTATTTTTTTGACAGGCTTGTTTATTGTATGGGGCACACGCTTATTTCCTTCCTCGCCTGCAATGGGAGTGAGTTTGGCTTTCTTAGCCCTTGGAGCTGGTCAATCGGTTGGGTCTTTTGCCGCGGGGTTACTTATAGAAGCGACCTCTTATCTATTTTGTTTTTTGTTTGTGCCGTTAATCGGTCTGGTTGGTCTACTTATTCCTGTAAACAAAAAAGTTTGTCAGGCTTATACCATGTAGACGAGCCCTGCTGCATACGTATTAATGTAGGAGGGGATGTTCGATGTCGAAGGGGTTTAGACCAGCAACCCAGCGTTCCTTTTTAAAGAAGAGGCATATATTCCTTATCGTACTAGTGATTATACTAATCATTTCCATTCAAGGCTTTCTTTTTGTTGAACGAAATTTAGAGCCCGCTTTAAAAAACATAGCGGCAACACATGTTAAGCAAATTGCTACCCTAACGATAAGTGATGCAATAAGCCATAAGCTTAGTCAGGATATCGGATCTAATGAAGTCGTTATCTTTGAAAAGGATGAGGATGGTAAAATCATACTGATTACATTTGATCAAGCCAAACAGGCAGAAATCGTTTCAACGGTTATTGATCGAGCGAACGAGGAGCTTAGAGAGCTTTCAAACAGTCCAATTCGAATTCCACTAGGGCAAGCGTTAAACAGTAATATTTTGGCCCAGCTTGGTCCACTTGTGCCCATTACACTTGTACCCATGGGAGCAGCTAAAGCAGATATTTCTATTGAGATGGAGGAGGCAGGGATTAACGTCGTTTCCATTACCGTCTATTTAAAAATTCAAGCAGATGTCCGCATCGTCATTCCGTTTTCCTCTGACGAAGCAGTGGTTTCAACCTCCTTACCAATTGACTTCATTGTGCTGCCAGGCGAAGTGCCTAATGTTTATGTAAAAAATTCGGATGGATCAGTCACCCCTGTACCTTTAGCCATCCCAACTGATGATTTAGTGGATACACCCTAAATTTGAATGTGTATGTGCTATGCTCCTCTGGTCATGAGCTTGCAAGGTGCTACAGTTATACATTTTAAATTTCGACATCATCGTTAAACAAAATAAAATATGTATAGAGTATTGGAATGCTTAGTAGCTGTAGGTGGAGATTCAAAATCTCTGCCTTTTCCCCATGCTCTAGCTACGTCTGCTTTACAGCATTGTGGGAATTATGATAAAAGAGAGGGAGGATTAGCGAATCCAATTATACCAAATAACAAAAAGTTTCAAATACAGAAGAGAGGTCTTGCTGTGGATCAGAATACGGTATTGTCTGTCACTCAGTTGGATAAAAGGATAGGTAAGCATACGATTCTAAAGGATATATCTTTTGAGCTGCAACAGGGTGAGATTGTTGGTTTGTTAGGTCCAAATGGATCTGGTAAAACCACGCTGATGAAGTGTGTGGTAGGGTTACTGAAGGCTACCAAAGGTCACATTGAGGTTAACGGATATGATTTACATAAAAAATTCGAGCAGGCCATGGCTCATATTGGTGCGATTATCGAGAACCCAGAGTTTTATGAATATATGACAGGATATGATAATCTCCTACATTATAAGAGAATGAATGAAGACGTTTCTGAAGAACGGCTAGATGAAGTGATAGATTTATTAGAAATGGAGGATTACATAGAAGATAAGGTGTCTACGTATTCCTTGGGAATGAAGCAGCGTTTGGGTCTAGGACAAGCCATCCTGCATCGTCCTTCTATTCTCCTTTTAGATGAGCCAACCAATGGCCTAGATCCTTCGGGAATTAAAGATCTGAGGAATCATTTGAAGCATTTAGCTAGACATGATGGGGTATCCGTTGTTATCTCCAGCCATGTGTTAGCCGAAATTGAGCTTATTTGTGATCGTGTCATTGTTATTCATGATGGGGCATTAGTTGAAAGTGGGCGATTAGATGATTTTAGAACAGATACAGCTGAGGGCGATGTTGTGACCTTCAGACTGTCGAGCCTGGACCGCGCAGAACAGATTGTAAAGAATCAATCTGAATGGGGAACTCTATTAGAATTGACTAGTGATGGGCTTTCTGTTCGGGCAAATTACCAAGGAGTAGCCGAACTAAACCGACGATTTGTCCAAGAGGATATTCACGTTTATGCGATTGAGTGGACCAAGGTATCCCTTGAGGATGCATTTTTCAAAAAGCTGAGAGGTAAACAGCCATGAACCAAATAGCTGAGCTTATTCATAATGAGAATGTGAAGATTTATAAAAAATCTAGGACATGGATTCTTCTAGGTTTGTTAATTATCGCTAATAGTATGGTAGGATTATTCCTAAAAATGCTGTTTGGTGGTACTGATTATATGTTTTGGGATTTTGTAGAGAACGGTACACAGCTCTTGGTCCTAATTATCTTCATCGGTATTATCCAAGGTGGAGATATCGTTTCAAGTGAATTTCATAACGGAACGATTAAGATGCTCCTTATTCGACCCGTGAGTAGAGCTAAAATCCTTGTAGCCAAATATCTCTCACTATGTCTATTCCTTGTAGTATTTGTTTGTGCTCACATCATCATTACAGGACTTGTGGGCTTACTTTTCTTTTCACCTACATCCAATGCTGTAGTAAATGATCCCTTTTTCATCATTAGCATGTTAGGGTCTTACGTGTTTGGGACAATTGAAATATTCATTATTAGCACCTTAGCATTCACATTTTCTGCCGTTTCCAGAAATAGTCTATTTTCTATATTAGGACCTATTTTTATCTATTTAGTATCTAACACCCTTCTAACCTTGCTAAGCTATTCAAATGTTCAAGAAGGTAAATATATCCTATTTGCTCATACAGATCTATCTCAGCATATGTATGGGCAACCGATGTTTGAAGGGGTGACTTTACTCTTTTCATTAGGCATGATCGCCCTTCATATGGTACTGTTTTTTGCCGTCTCCTACCTCGTTTTTACGAAAAAGGATGTCCACGTGTAATTGTGAACTTTCCGTTAAAAAGGTTGCTTTTTATAGAGAAACATAATAGGGTTACTTCATGGGTTTTTAAAAAATTCATGAGAGAGACTATCATAATTTAGAAGTTTGAAGCGAAAATAATACATACAGCCATCCTAGTTTATCTGCCAGTAGAAAAAGAGAAAGGCAGTGTCTTATAGCAGAATACAGAAAACCTCCTGACACATCAGGTCAGCTACAAACTAAGAACAGGGAGAGTAGAAATGCGTTGGAATAAAAGAGATACTGTAGCTTTTTGCGGAAAGGTTGTTGTTGTATTCTTCCTTAGTGTAAGCTTACTAGGTTTACATATGGTAGAAACGGTCGAAGCAGCGACTATTCAAGAACTGAATAAGGAAATTAATCAGCTAGAACAGGATCGGAAGAATAAGAATAGTGAACAGAAATCACTTGAACACAGAATGAATAATCTTGAGCAGCAGAAAAGGCAGGCTCAATCTGAAATAAAGTCCCTAGATAATAGAATAGGGCAAACACGTACAGAAATTACTCAAACCGAGCAAAAGATTACTCAAACACAAGCAGAAATTGAGAAGCTAGAGCAGGAAATCATAGAGGCTCAGGAGCAAATTGAGGTAAGGGATGAGTTGTTTAGAGGTCGGGTCCGTCAAATCTATGAATCTGAAGGAAACCTATCTTATATAGATGTTTTATTTGGGTCCTCTAGCTTTGGTGATTTCTTAGTACGCTTGGAGTTTATTCAGCTCCTTGTCGGACAGGATCAGAAAATACTAGATGATTATATTGCTGCTAAGCAATTAATTGAAGATAATAAGGCAGAAGTGGACAAGCTTATGGTTCAACTGGAAGAGGATCGTCATAATCTGCAGGTTTTGCAGGCTAGCTTACAGGATCAGCGTAAGCAAAAGACGGTCACTATCGCCAGCATTGAGGTGGAACAAGAAGAAGTGGCTGAGTTGGATGAACAGATACAGCAGGAGGTTCTTGCCCTCATTAATGAAGTAGCTGCAAAACGAAATCAAGTTCAAGTGAAGCAGCAAGAGCAGCAGCGACTTGCCATAGCAAGAGCACAAAGTCAGCCTACCCAGCAAGTAAATGCTCCGAGTGGAGGACAGTTTGCTTGGCCTGTTCCAGCTAGTAGTAGAGTTACTTCACAATTTGGAACTAGAGTTCATCCGATCACTGGAAGGACTTCAAGCCACAAAGGAATGGATATTGGGGCAAGTACTCCTAGAGTTGATGGAGATACGATTGTAGCAGCTGAAAGTGGAACCGTCATTATTGCTCAATACATGAACGGTTATGGCAACACGGTTGTTATCGATCACGGTGGTAATCTACGAACTCTTTATGCTCATATCCGTCAGGGGGGCATAAGTGTAAATGTAGGGGACTCTGTAAAAAGAGGCGAAAAAATAGCGGAAATGGGTAACACCGGGAACTCTACCGGCTCACATCTTCACTTTGAGGTCCATCTAAATGGACAACAGGTGAATCCAGCTCCTTATTTGCAATAGATTTATAGATTAACCTTGCTCTTAGATGAGCTATAACTTCATAGAATAGAAAGTATAGAAGGAGCTATCCCCGCAAGCAGATTTTTTCTGTAGGGCTAGCTCCTTTTTGCTGTCGCACTACAGCCGGTGCGATAGATCATCTAATTCGTTAAATTTGGTATGGTCCAATTCAGCAACAATCCGGTGTAGGTTAAACCTCCTCCAAAGCCGTATACAATAACCTTATCTCCATACTTTAACTGATTATTTTGCAGTCCAAGGTGTAGAGCCAAAGGGATAGAAGCGGATGAGGTATTACCCATATATTCTAGACTATATAACGTACGCTCTAAAGGAATGCCGACCCTCTCACAGATGGATTCAATCATTCTTAGATTGGCACTATGGGGAACAAACCAATCGACTTCCTCAGAGCTATGACCTGCTTTTTGAAGTAATTCACGTACACCTTTAGGAACAGAAGTAACGGCCCATTTGTATACCTCGCGTCCATTTTGCACCATCTTGCCATTCCCAAGCATATCTATGTCATCAATGGTTGTTGACAGACCTGTGCGGTATAAATGCTGTCCCCCTTTTCCTTCAGTGCCGTAGGTTGACGCAAGAAAGCTTGATTCATGTTCATCATACTCCAGTAAAAGCGCCCCTGCCCCATCACCAAAAAGGATGCACGACGTTCGATCTGTATAATCTGTAACCTTAGAAAGAGTTTCTCCTCCTATGACAAGCGCTTTTTTATGTAAACTACTCGAGATTAGCCCATTTGCTACATGTAATCCATACGCAAAACCAGCACATGTGGCATTTAAGTCAAACGCTGCACATTGTTTGATACCAAACGCATATTGCACTCGGCAGGCAACACTAGGGAAAGGGTAGTCTGCTGTTGTGGTAGATACAATAATGAGGTCCACATCTTCTAGATTTTTCCCGTATTTCTCCTGCAGATTTTGTACCGCTTTAATACATAAGTCAGAAGTAAATTCATGTTCCCCGGCTATTCTACGCTCTTTCATTCCTGTCCGTTGAACGATCCACTCGTCGCTTGTATCCACCAACTTTTCAAGATCATAGTTTGATAAGATTTGAGCAGGGACGTAGCTACCAAGAGCTGTTATTTTCGCTTTTGCTATTGAATGATTCTGCAAACCTTTCCACCTCCACCTTATACTAAGTTATATAATTAGATATTAGTACTAGGTATTAATTATGCTAATTATACGAAAGTTAATAGAAAAGATCAAGGTTGTACTGTACCGTGATCCTAGGGATGATAAGATGGAGTTACAACGAAAAGGAGGAGAGAAATGGACTTAGAGAAGCAACTGCAACAGTTTAAGCAATGGGTGAAGGAAGCGAAGAGGATAGTTGTGTTAAGTGGAGCTGGTATGAGCACGGAGTCAGGAATTCCTGATTTCAGATCAACAGAAGGAGTATGGACGAGAAATCAAAGCAGAGAAGAACTGATGTCTCTTTCCTTCTTGGAGCGTTACCCGGATGAATTTTGGCCCATTTATAAGGATATCTTTCAATTAAAGCTACAGGGAAATTATGTGCCCAACCAAGGGCATTACGCATTAAAGAAACTTGAGGATTTAGGCAAACAAGTCACCATAGTGACGCAAAATGTAGATGGTCTACATCAGGTGGCAGGAAGCACTCATGTCTATGAAGTACATGGAACACTTCAGCAAGCCTTTTGTCCAGCTTGTCAGGCTACCTATGACATAGGTTTTATCAATAATCATGACCTACCAATGTGTACCAAGCCTTTATCGAGTTCTGCCTCCAATTCGGATCAACTAGGAGAGCTATGTCAAACCATCCTTCATCCAGGAGTTGTATTATTTGAGGATCAGGTACGTTATTTGCATGAAAGTGTAGAAGCTACGACCGCAGCAGATCTTTTTCTTGTATTAGGCTCATCCTTACAAGTAGGACCGATTAATCAGCTAGCCATGATTGCTCAATCTGTTCCTTCTATTAAAAAAGTTATCCTTAACCGCGAGGCGACAATGTTAGATCATTGCTTTGATTTAGTCATTCATAATGAGATTGGTGCTGTGTTAGGTCAGGCTATCTAGTTTAGATAGCCATATTGCCCTACTTGTTATTTTGTGTTTAGATCTATTAAGAAATAGTGTGTAAGAAAGATAAATGTGTGCCTCAAATATACAAAATATTTGTAATATATTATAATGAAACCAACCATTCCCTATACCCTCCACTTGACCTCCCATACTGATCATTTGTGAAACATATGGCTTTTGTGGAAATAGAACTTAGGTTATTTTAAAATGAAGAAAATGGAGAATGAATGGATGTCATCTCATCCAGATGACTGCCATTTTATATAAAGAAGGGGTCATGTTCAATTATGAGTAGCGATCGGTTATCAGGGAAGGATGCAAAGAGCTCTTTAGATCAGAATCAACAGAAGAGCTTTATTGTTGGGATAGGAGCCTCAGCTGGGGGGCTTGAAGCAATAACTAGTTTTTTTGATCATTTAGGGGCTACACATGGAATCGCGTTTGTCGTTATTCAGCATTTATCTCCTAGACACAAGAGCTACATGGTTGAGCTTCTTTCCAAACATACATCCATGCCCGTCTACCATGCACAAGAAGGAATGATGATTGAACTAGGCTGTATATATCTTCTCCCACCAAACAAATGCATGACCATACATAAGGGGAAACTGGTTTTATCTGATAGAGCCTTGGATGAGCCCCATTTTCCTATTGATGTTTTTTTGACCTCCCTTGCTCATGATCAGAAGGAGCAAGCGATGGCGATTATTTTATCAGGAAAAGGAAATGATGGGGCTATTGGAGTTCAAGCGATACATGAGCAAGGTGGGCTTGTTTTTGTACAGGATGAGGATACAGCACAGTACTCGGATATGCCACAAAGCGCAATGGCCACGAACGTAGTTAATTATATGATGACGGTTGAAGAAATGGCTATTGCGCTAGAGAGTATTGTAGGGAAGCAAAGTCTTGATATTACACAGCATAGGCATGGAGAAACATATGCAGATATCCTGTATGAGATTAAGCAGTATACAGGAATGGATTTTTCCTATTATCGTCCTAACAGTATTTTGCGCCGGATAGAAAAAAGAATGAGCCTTCTCGAGGTAAACTGTACAACCATTCAGCAGTATTGGAAGTACCTACAGAATCATGAAGAAGAAATTGAACGATTGCAGCAGGACATCCTAATCGGGGTAACGAGTTTTTTTAGAGATCCTAATGCTTTCCGTGTTTTAGAATCCCATATTCTCCCTAAAATACTAAAACATGATTCTAGTGATAGGGAGGTTAGAATGTGGGTAGCAGGTTGCTCGACAGGTGAAGAGGCTTATTCTCTCGCAATTTTATGTAAGGAGTACATGCGTAAGCAAAACAATAGGATAAAGATCAAAATCTTTGCTACAGATATAGATAAACGTGCCATTGAACATGCAGGACATGGAACCTATTCCGCTGAAATAGAGCGTACTCTTACTCCAGAGCTTTTAGGTAGATATTTTACCCAGCTTACTCACATGAATGGGTATCAGGTTAATAGAGAGATTAGGGCAATGATTGTGTTTGCTACGCATGATGTGACGAAAGATGCTCCATTTATTAATATGGATCTGATTAGTTGTAGAAATTTGCTCATTTATTTTAAACCGGAGCTTCAAGAGAAAGTATTGTCTATTTTTCACTACGCCTTAACGACGAAAGGTCATTTATTCCTAGGCTCCAGTGAGACAATAGGGAAGCTTTCCTATTACTTTGAGCCAGTTGATGTGAAATGGAGTATCTTTTCGTATAAAGAAAGCACTAGAGCAAGTGTCCCAATTTCATTAGGGGTAAAAGGAAAGGTTATTGATCAACGAATGGACAAAAAAAAATATCAAAGTCAATTACTGAATAAGAAGCTAAAGCAGACGAAAAACCTTCAGACGATTATCCTAGATAAGTTTATGACACCAAGCATTATTGTGGATGAGCTAAATGAAGTTGTTCAATTTTGTGGTCATGTCAACCAATTTTTGCTTATTCCTACTGGACAGGCTAGCTTACATTTATCTAAGATTATTCATATTCATACGTATGTGGCCATTCATACAGCCATCAAAAAAGTTCGTAGAGAAAGAAAAGAGGTTGTTTTTCCTACGCTTTTTTACAAGGGAGATGGTTCAAGCATGAAGGTTATGCTAACCGTAAAACCATTGTCCCGATACACTCCTTTTTCCTCGTACGTTATTATCTTTATGCATAAGCTGGAGGAGGAGAATCAGGAGGAGACTTCTCAATACATTAATATTGAAGATAGTATTAATCAACACATTATTGAGCTTGAGCAAGAGCTGGAAATGACAAAGGAGATTTTACAATCCACCATTGAAGAGCTAGAAACAGCCAATGAAGAGATGCAATCCACAAATGAGGAGCTCATCGCGGCTAATGAAGAGATGCAAAGTATTAATGAAGAGCTACAATCCGTCAATGAGGAGCTTCTATCAGTTAACACGGAGCATGAGATGAAGATAGAGGAGCTAACAGATCTTAATAATGATATGGATAACTTCTTGGTTAGTACTCAAATTGCAACAATCTTTCTAGATAGGAAGCTCTATGTAAAACGATTCACTCCTTCCGTAAAAAATGTCGTCCATCTGTTAGAAGTGGATATTGGAAGGCCAATAGCGCACATTAACCATAACTTGATTTATGCAGACCTACTTACCGATGCTAGGAGTGTTTTGCACACCTCTCGTTCCATTGAAAAGGAAATTCGCAGCTATGATGGACGCTGGTTTAGTATGCGTATTCTACCCTATCGGACGAAGGAAAAGGATATTGACGGGATTGTCATCACGTTTATGGATATCACGGATATTAAACTGGCGAACAGAAAACTGCAACGGTTACACACAGCTATTGAGCAAAGTCCGAACATCGTCGTTATATGCGATATGAATAATAACATCGAATACGCTAATTTAAAATTCTATGAAAATACGGGCTGGACAACGGAAGAGATTCATACTCAGAAGCAGGTTCCTTTTCTATATTTTGAAGAACTGACCACAGATGAGTACCAGCAGTATCTTGATCGCTTTAAATCCAATAAGCCTTGGATTGGAGAAATGAAGTATCTGGATAAAGCAGGACATCTACATTGGGCATCCGTAACGGTGCTACCCTTCAAGGACGAATTCGAAGGAACGATGCAGAACCTTATCTTAGCTGAGGATATTTCAGAGAAAAAGCATGCGGAACAAATTCTAAAACGTTCAGAGATGATGTCTGCGTTAGGTGAGCTTGCAGCAGGTATTGCCCATGAGATTCGGAATCCGCTAACAGCTTTGAAAGGATTTACCCGTCTAATGCAATCTGAAAATAACGGGAACGCTAATTACTTGAGTATTATGATGGATGAGTTTGTGAGGATTGAAACAATTATTACCGAGCTTTTAGGACTGTCTAAGCCAAGTATGCTCAGCTATGAGAAAAAAGATATAGTTGAAATTCTCGAGGATGTCAAAATGCTTTTAGAAACACAGGCTATCATTAAAAATATTCAAATTGTGACAGAGTTCAAGAGGGGAATTGGCTTAATTAAATGTGTCCCTAATCAATTGAAGCAGGTCTTTATCAATATTTTAAAGAACGCGATAGAGTCGATGGATAACGGTGGAGAGGTTGTTATAAAGGCTAAGAAAAAGAACAGGGATTGGATTCAAGTTCAAATCAAGGATCAAGGACCAGGAATCCCTGAGGAAGTATTATCAAGAATTGGTCAGCCTTTCTTTACGACAAAAGAAAAGGGGACTGGATTAGGTATGATGGTCAGCTTTAAGATCATTGAAGATCATAATGGAAGGATGCTTGTTGATAGTGAGGAAGGAAAGGGAACGGTCATTGATATTATGCTCCCTGTTATAAAATTTTGATGAAATAGGCTACTCTAGACACCCGTTGAAGAGTAGCCTTTTTTTGTTACTGTCTCTTGGGTAAAAGATATCGCTTGTCTGTATAAAGAGGTTTATGGGTCGTTAGGAACGGGAATAAATAGGCAAATACATCTTTCCTTACGTAAAGGTAGTTTTCCTTTATTAATAGGAGAGAGGAGGCTTATTTATGAGATACTCTGATAATCAAGAGAAGAAACAAGCTGATAAGAATATAGCAGAGAACAAAGATAAAATGAAACAAATAAATGATGAAAATAAGAACAACACTGATGTCCAAGAAGGACAAATAGAAAACATTAAGGCAGAAAAGGAGGATAAGGATATGAACGGAAACATGGTCAATAACCTGGATGACATGAAGAAGCTAGGAAAAGAGATGGAAGACATGAGAACCGGGAAGGAATTGAAGAAAGAAGGTCAGGTTGCCGATCCTGTCCAGCACTCTAGTAAGCCTGAGAAAAAAGATGAAAAATAAAAGAAAGTAGTTTCCAATATATAAATGCCCTCAATATCATTTGGTATTGGGGGCTTATCTTGTTCAACGGAGTATAATTTAAAGATATTAAAAAGGAATAAGAAAAGAATTCTTCAAGAAAAATAAGAAACTGTAAAAAAAAGATAAAGTTTTCCTAATTTTTTTTTTCGAAGTTTTCTAAAAACTAAACATAAATCTAATTTTCTGTGATATCTTAATAATTGGAATTAAAAAATATAATATACAAGGGGGATTTCACTTGAAAAGAAAGTTATTACTTTTAGCGCTTAGCTTAATGCTAATTAGTGTACTGTTCTTGGCTGCTTGTTCTTCAAATAGTGGCGAAACAGGCACAGAACCAGAAGCACCAACAACTGAAGAGCCTGGAGACACTGAAGAAGGTACTGATGGTGAAGGTGAGGAAACAGCTGATTCTGTTGAAGGATGGAGACTAGCTACGGATAAGTCTCAGATTCCTGCCGCTTCCCTGTCACGTAATGACACGATTATTATTGGGATGAATGAAACAGCTGGTATTTTCAGCCCATGGTTTTACAGTACCGCATACGATAACTATGTAAATATATCAATTTTTGATTATTTACTTGAAGTTGATTATGACGGGATGATTATGCCTTCTGTTGCAGACTGGGAGATTTCGGATGATGGATTAAAGTATACGTTTTCTTTACAGAACGATATTACATTCTCAGATGGAACCCCGTTAACAGCCCACGATGCAGTTAACACTTACTATGTACTTGCTGATCCAACGTATGATGGCAACTCAGACTTAACTCCTGCGAACATTAAAGGTTGGGATGAGTACAAATATGGAGATGCAGAAACAATTGAGGGAATTACTGTAGTAGATGATCATACTATCGAGGTTGAAGTGACAGAGGCTGGAGCAAAAACCTTACTACTAGTGGGTAATATTGCAATTCTTCCAAGTCACCATTATATGGAGGGGTTTAGTAAAGGGAACTTGGAATCAATTAGAGAACTTCATCAAAAACCACTTGGTAGTGGACAATATGTATTTGACAGTTACATTCCTGGTCAAGAGATACGTCTAACAGCAAACGAAAGCTACTGGAAAGGTGCACCAAATATCACGAACCTTATCTATAAGCCTACTACAAATGAGACAAATATTTCTATGCTTCAAACTGGTGAAACAGATTTTGAAGAGGGAATATCAGTTAATGCTGACAATGTAGAATTATTAGAAAGCTTAGGTTTCTTAGATTTAAGTTTACTCCCTAATAATGGTTATGGATATATTGCATTTAACCATGCAAAAGAAAAGTTCCAAGATCAACGAGTGAGGCAAGCTCTTACGTATGGATTAAACAGAGAAGATATTGTATACGCATATTCTCAAGGCTATGCAGATCTACTTAACATTCCACAGTCTAGAGTATCATGGGCATATCCAGATGAAAGTGACTTAAATGCTTATGACTTTGACCCAGATAGAGCTAACCAATTATTAGAGGAAGCAGGATGGGAACTTGCTGATGATGGATATCGCTATAAAGATGGGCAAAGATTTGTTATTGAATTTGCTGCATCTAGTCCGAATGAAGTAAATGATGCGATCATCCCTTATGCTACTGAGAATTATAGGGACTTAGGTATTGAATTTGTTCCTGAACAGTTAGAGTTTAATGCAGTAGTTGAAAAACGCCAAAGAGGAGATTTTGATATGCTCTTCCTAGCATGGGGTCTTACGTCTGATCCAGATCCAAGAAATACGTTCCATACAGAAGGATCTCAAAATGACGACTCATACTCTAATGCTGAGGTAGACAGATTAATTGAAGCTGGACTTGAAGAGCTTGATCAAGATAAGCGTAGAGAGATCTACAATGAGCTATATCAAGAACTTAACGAAGACTTACCTTATATCTTCATGTACCAAAGATACAATATGAATACTATTAACTCTAGAATTCAAGGTTTTGAAATTTCTCCATACAGGAACTTTGCATATAGTCTCTATAAAGCATATATCGATGAAGAATAAGAATTAACGAGTCGACTGGTTCCTACTAGCTTTCTCTTAAAAAACTATATAAGAATGTTCTGATAAGCATTACGGTCTATTGATGTAGCTGTACAGCTACATCAATAGACTAAATAAGCTTTCCTAGATTAATACTTTTATCCTACCTTTTAATAATTAAATTAATCATTCCTAGGTGCTTAGGCATATTTTTCATGTGCTTTTGTCGAAAAATCGCTACACATTTTTCCGCAAATATGATATCTTTAGGATTGATTTAAAAACAACTTAGATACTAAGAGGGGGAAAAAGAAATGAATAAGAAGTTATTACTTCTAGGAATGACACTAATGCTTATTAGTGCTGTTTTCTTGGCTGCATGTTCTTCGTCCGATAATGGGACAGGCACAGACTCAGAAACACCTAGTACTGAAGCACCAGGTGCTTCAGAGGATACTGATGTAACAACTGGGGAAGATGAAGATGGTTGGATTTACGCAACTGATAAATCACTTGCTCCTGCTAGCTCTTTAGCTAGAACCGATACAGTCATCGTGGGAATGAATGAAACAGCAGGTATTTTCAATCCGTGGTTCTATAGCACATCCTATGATAGATATGTTATAGATACTCTTTTTGATAATCTTCTTGCTTATGATTTTGATGGTTCTTTCAAAGAAGATATTGCTGAAAGCTGGGACATCTCAGATGATGGTTTGTTGTATACATTTAACCTTCGTGATGACGTTACTTTTAGTGATGGTACACCAGTAACAGCACATGATGCAGAGCTTACTTATTACATTTATGCAGATCCAACTTATGATGGAAATGCTGATTTAAGTAAAGCAGCTATTAAGGGATTTGATGAGTATAAAAATGGCGATGCTGAATCAATTGAAGGTGTTAACGTTCTAGACGATCACACACTGCAAATTGAAGTAACAGAAGCTAGAGCGACTACATTAGCTAATTTAGGTGTACTAGCTGTACTTCCTAAGCATTACTATGGTGCAGAGTTCTCTAAAGGGAACTTAGATGCTGTTAAAGCTTTAAATCAACAACCGTTAGGAACTGGACAATTTGTATTTGATCGTTATGTTCCAGGTCAAGAGGTTCGTTTAACAGCTAATGAGAATCACTTTATGGGTGCTCCAAGCATTAATACTTTAATCTTTAAGCCAACAACTGGTGAAACAAACATTTCTATGCTTCAAACAGGTGAAACTGATTTTGAAGAAGGGATTTCTGTTAATGCAGACAATGTTGAATTGTTAGAAAGTTTAGGATTTCTTGATATCAACTTATTATTAAACAATGGTTATGGGTATATTGCCTTTAACCACACTCAAGAGAAATTTCAAGATGTTCGTGTAAGACAAGCATTGACTTACGGCTTAAACCGTGAGGATATTGTATATGCTTATTCTCAAGGCTATGCTGATGTAATTAACGTTCCACAATCAAAAATGTCATGGGCTTATCCAGACGAAAGCACATTAAATGCATATGAGTATGATCCAGACAGAGCTAACGAGTTATTAGAAGAAGCAGGCTGGGAATTAAACAGTGACGGATACCGTTATAAAGATGGTGAAAGATTCGTTATTAACTTTGCTGCATCTAGTCCAAACGAAGTTAATGATGCAATTATTCCTTACGCAACAGAAAACTACAAGGAGCTTGGAATTGAATTTATTCCTGAGCAACTTGAGTTTAATGCTGTAACGGACAAGCGTGATCGTGGAGATTTTGATATGTTATTTATGGCATGGGGCTTAACTCCTGAGCCAGACCCAACAAATATCTTCCACACAAACGGTTCTCAAAACAGAGACGGTTATTCAAATGAAGATGTTGATAGATTGATTGAAGCAGGATTAGCTGAGCTTGACCAAGATAAGCGTAAAGAGATTTATCAAGAGCTTTACCAAGTAATGAATGAAGATCTACCTTATATCTTCATGTACCAAAGAAGAAACATGAACACAATTAATTCAAGAATCCAAGGGTTTGAAATTTCCCCTTATAGATACTTCTCAGAAGGTATTTATAACGTTGAAATTGAATAATCTATATTGGCTTTAACTTTGCTGCTAAGCTCAGCCAAAATTGGCTGAGCTTAGTGCATATAATGAGGAGGAGAATATGAAGCAGTTCATCATCCGCAGACTTCTACAAAGTATTCCTACACTGATAGGTGCATCCATTTTAATTTTCCTCGTCTTTTCACTAGCACCTGGAGATTTTATTAGCGCTCAAGGGAATCCAGACTTAACTGCAGAACGCGCAGCGGAGCTAAGGGCACTTTACGGGTTTGACAAGCCTCTGCCAGAAAGATATGTTATTTGGGCAGGTAATGTTTTGCAAGGAGAGCTTGGTCATTCGCTTTATTACAGAGCACCTGTTGAAAATGTTCTTAAAACATTTATTTGGAATTCCTTCCTTCTAGCAATTGCTGCCACAGCTGTACAATGGATGGTCGCTTCTGTAGTAGGAGTTTTTGTAGCTATAAAACAGTATACGATTTATGATAATGTTGTTACTCTGCTTGTGTTTATTTTTATGTCTTTACCTTCCTTTTTTATAGGACTTTATCTATTGAAGGTGTTTGCGGTTGACTATAGGATTTTCCCATTAGGTGGAAAGATAACAACTGGTACTGATTACACTGGCTTAGCTTACGTTTGGGATGTTATGAAGCATATGGCCCTACCTGTTTTTGCTATGTCCATTGTCTCTATCGGGTCACTTACTCGTTATTTTAGAACGAACATGCTTGAGGTTATTAAGCAGGATTATATTCGTACTGCCCGTGCTAAAGGTTTGAAAGAAAGAGTAGTTATATTTAAGCATGCTCTGCGTAATGCTTTATTACCTTTAATTACGTTGTTTGCCTTAGAGCTTCCAACTTTATTCTCTGGAGCCGTTATTACTGAGCGGATTTTTAATTGGCCGGGGATTGGTAAAATCTATATAGACTCAATCCATCAAAGAGACTATCCGTTAGTTCTAGCATTTGTAATGCTCCTTGCGGTTCTTACAGTTGTAGCTAATATTCTTGCGGACGTGCTTTATGGTGTTGCTGATCCGCGGATAAGACACAAGTAGGGAGGGATACAAAGATGACGAACAATATGGCAAACATTGAAGAACCAAAGAAGATACAAGAAAGAAAAGAAAAGCCTAGATCTATTTGGAGTGAAGGTTTTGCTAGGTTATTTAGAAACAAACTTGCTGTAGTGGGAATTCTTATTGTAGTATTTATGTTTGTTTTTTCTTTTATCGGTCCGTACTTTTCAGAATATAAGGATGCAAGGCTTAGTGTACAGGATCAAAACAAGCCACCGGATGCGGATCATTGGCTGGGTACAGATAAATTAGGACGAGATATTTTGCTTCGCTTGATGGAAGCAGGTCAAGTGTCATTATTAGTTGGCGTAGTTGCAACAAGTATTATTATTCTTATAGGGGTAACGGTTGGATTGCTGGCAGGTTATTATGGTAAATGGGTTGACACTCTTCTCATGAGATTAGCGGATGTAATCTATTCTGTCCCTACTTTACCTATTTTAATCCTGCTCGGAGCGGTGTTATCTGATTTAAAGTTCCCACCTGATAAACGAATATATTTAGTTATGTTTATTATTGGTATTATTAGCTGGATGACGATGTCAAGGATGATTCGAAGTCAGATTCTCAGCTTAAAAGAACAAGAATTTATGTTAGCAAACGAGGTTCTTGGTTTACGAGATCGAAAGAAGATTTTTAAGCACTTACTTCCTAATACACTTCCAATTATTATCGTTGCTGGTACCTTAGGTGTTGCTAGTACAATTCTATTGGAATCCGCCTTAAGCTTCCTTGGTTTGGGAGTGGTACCACCAACTCCGTCTTGGGGAGAGATGATTTCTGCGGCCAATAATATGATTGATTTCCAAAGACGTCCATGGCTTTGGGTACCACCAGGGGTGTGTATTTTGGTGACGGTAGTAGCCATTAATCTGATTGGTGACGGATTAAGAGACGCATTTGATCCAAAACAAAAAAGGTAGGGGAAATATAGATATGGCTGATAATTTAGTAGAATTCAAGAATCTAAGAACATATTTCCATACCGAAGCTGGTGTGGTCAAAGCTGTTAACGACGTCAGTTTTGCTATTAGAGAAGGAGAAACGGTTTGTGTCGTAGGAGAATCAGGCTGTGGAAAAAGTATCACAGCCATGTCCTTAATGCGCTTAATTGCTTCACCACCAGGAAAAATTGAGGGTGGGGAAATTTTCTTCGAAGGTAAAGATTTGCTTAAGCTTAGAGAGGGAGAAATGCAACTTCTACGCGGAAATGAGTTTGCTATGATTTTCCAGGAGCCAATGTCTTCCTTAAACCCAGTGTTAAAAATTGGCGAACAGATTATGGAGCCATTATTTAAACACAAATATCTATCTAAGAAACAAGCATTAGCTAAAGCTATTGAATTGATTGAATTAGTTGGAATTCCAAGAGCAAAGGATATTGTAAATAGCTATCCACATGAACTTAGTGGTGGTATGCGTCAGCGTATCATGATTGCGATTGCGTTAAGCTGTGATCCAAAGCTATTAATTGCGGATGAGCCTACTACAGCTTTGGATGTTACGATTCAAGCTCAAATCTTAGATATTCTAAGAGAGATTAAAGAAAATCGTAAAATGAGTATGATGCTGATCACACATGACTTAGGTGTTGTGGCGGAAATGGCTGACTATGTTGTAGTTATGTACGCGGGTAAGGTAATTGAGCAAGCACCTGTAAATGAAATATTTAGTAATCCTCGCCACCCTTATACTCAAGGACTTTTGAATGCTAAACCAATTATTGGACAGAGACAAGAACGTCTGTATACGATACCAGGAAATGTACCAAACCCAGTAGAACTTGGCGAAAATTGTCATTTCCATGATCGTTGTGAGCATTGCATGGATATTTGTCGAGAACAACAGCCAGAGCTGAAAACAGATGAGCAAGGAAATAAGGTCGCATGCTGGCTATATGAAGGGGAGGGAGCATCATGAGTGAAACAATTTTAGAGGTTAATAATCTTAAGAAATACTTCCCTATTCGTGGTGGCGTTTTTCAGAAGACCATCGGTCATGTAAAGGCTGTTGATGATATAAGCTTTACGATGAAAAAAGGTGAGACATTAGGTCTGGTTGGAGAATCTGGCTGCGGTAAGAGTACAGTTGGACGTACTATTGTGCGACTATATGACAAAACCGAAGGTGACGTCATTTTTGAAGGCGTAGACGTACACAAACTTTCTAAAAACAAGCTAAGAAGCTTACGCCCTAAAATGCAACTTGTTTTCCAGGATCCTTTTAGTTCCTTAAACCCACGTTTAAGAATCGGGGATTCCATCGGGGAAGCGCTTCTTGATCATGGACTTACTTCTAAGAGTGAATTGCGTGATCGAGTGCATGAAGTTTTGAAAATTTGTGGCCTCCAGCCGTATCATATTGATCGCTATCCACATGAATTCTCAGGTGGGCAGAGACAAAGGGTTGGGATAGCAAGAGCACTTATTTTAAACCCTGACTTTATTGTGTTGGATGAGCCCGTATCGGCACTTGACGTATCCATTCAAGCACAGATTATCAATCTTCTTACAGATTTGCGTGAAAAGGAACGCTTATCCTATTTATTTATTTCCCATGATTTAAGTGTTGTGGAACATATCTGCGATACAGTAGCTGTTATGTACTTGGGTTCGATGGCAGAAATGGCTTCAAGAGAAGAGCTATTTAGAAACCCACTACACCCTTACACACAGGCACTACTTTCAGCTGTTCCAGTCCCAGACCCGACACTTAAGAGGGAAAGAATTGTACTACAAGGAGATATTCCAAGTCCAGCTAATCCACCAAGTGGATGTAAGTTCCATACTCGCTGTCCAATAGCGAAGGATATCTGTAGACAAGAGATTCCGAAGTATCGTGACGTGGGTGGAAATCACTTTGTTGCTTGTCACTTAGTTTAATAATCAAAAAGGTGAGGGGGCTAGTCTCCGTTGCCTTTTTTGCTAAAAAATAAACTATTGTTGGAATCTAGATGATCCGACAATAGTTTTCTTTATTCTATATTAGAGAAGAAGCTATAAATATCTACGTCTTTCTTTAGGCAAGAAAAGAGGAGCTAACAATGCACCACCAACAAAACCAAATAAGTGAGCAAGGAGGTTAATAGTAGGAGAAATAACGGTATACGCTGCACCAATAATTAAAATGATGATGACAATCTGTGCTGACCCTGGGTCAATCAAATCCTTCCGCAGGAACCTCATAAAGAAATACACTCCAAGTAGCCCGTAGATTGCTCCAGAAGCCCCTAAATGACTATACGTGGGACCCTCGAATACAAAGGTTCCTATATTACCAATAATCCCCGTTAGCAAATAGATAATTGTAAACTTGAATTTGTTAAGTATACGTTCTAAGGCAGGGCCAAAAATAATAAGAGAGAATGTATTAAATACAAAGTGTCCTACACTGGCATGCATAAATATGGGTGTTAAAATCCTCCAATATTCACCCTGAGCAATCAGCCCATTGTATCCAAGTCCCCAAAGCATTATTGTGTTAAAGGGTAGAACTTGAATCAGTAAAAAGATCGCTGTATTTATCATCACAATCCATGATACGATGGGGTAAAGTCTCATAAATTCTTTGATGCTTCTTTCATTACGGATAAACAAATGTAGCACCTCCATTAAACGACAGTTCTCTTTGTAGTCTATCACAATCCTAGAAAAGAGTTGAGTAAAATGATTATAGGTATAGGCATAGATATCATTGAGCTTGAGAGAATGAGTAATCTCACTGAACAACAACAAGAGAAGCTTGTTCACAGAATCCTTACTGAGGAAGAAAGAGTGATTTGGGGCTCCCTTTCGAGAAAACGACAGATAGAATTTATAGCAGGTAGATTTGCAGCAAAGGAAGCTCTTTCTAAAGCTCTTGGTACAGGTATAGGAGCTCAATTTTCATTACAGGATGTCTCCATCCTCTCACAAAGCTCTGGAGCACCTGTCCTACATTGGCATGATAACAGACATGCAGATCATATCTTTCATTTAAGTATCTCACACAGCGAACACTATGCTGTAGCTCAGGTTATTATAGAACAACAAAATATCTAGAACAGAAGAAAAAAATTAAAAGCCTGTCATGCTAGTCTGCATATATCCCCTTTTTAGGACATACATATTAATCGTGAAACTAGTGAAGGGGATGATAATCATGAAGAAACGAATTCTTCTTATATCTTTACTGACCCTATTAGCCATCGTTCTAGTGGCCTGTGGAGGTAAAGGAGAAGAAGATGTGGTCGGAGACCTGGCTGACCAGTTAAATGCTATGCAGAGCTACAAAGCGGAGGCTAACCTAGTGTTGAACACAGGACAGGAGCCTCTGGATTACACAGTGGAGGTTTGGCATAAAAAGCCTGAATACTATCGAATTGCGCTAACAAACAAGGAGAGAGGAATCACACAGATTATCTTAAAAAATGATGATGGAGTTTTTGTCCTCACCCCACATCTGAATAAGAGCTTTCGTTTCCAAAGTGACTGGCCACAAAGCCAAGGGCAGGTTTACCTCTATGAGTCATTAATTAAAGATATCTTGGCAGATACGAACCGTAAGTTCAGTACAGAAGGAAATAATTTTGTGTTTGACGTGGCAGCTAATTATCAGAATAAGGTGCTTTCCCATCAGAAAATCGCATTAGATAGGGAGCTTAAGCCCGTAAAGCTGGAAGTTTCAGATGCTAATTTCAATGTGCTGGTATCAGTGGACTACACAAGCTTCGAATCTAATCCTACGTTTGAGGAGGATGCTTTTGAAATGAAGCGTAATATGGAAAGTGCGCTCATTGATTCCATCCCAACAATGGCTGAGGAGCAAGAACAGAACCAGGGAAGCTTTGGTACTTACTACCCAAGCTATCTCCCGACAAATGTAGAATTAGTGGAGGAAGAGGAAGTTCAGGTACATGGCATTCCTAGAGTAATCCTTCGTTATGCCGGAAACTACCATTTCAATCTCATTCAGGAACGTCCGCAAGCAAAGGATGTAAGCATGCAGGTTGGCGATATTATTGATCTCGGCTTCACTGTCGGGGTTATGGGTGATGGAAATTTAGCTTGGACCTATGAAGGTGTAGATTTCCTCATAAGCAGTGACAACCTACCAGAGGAAGAAATGGCTGCGATAGCTCAGTCTTTAATGGGGCAATCGAATAAATAAGAATTCTAAATACTGTAAAACGAAGAAAGTGATTAAAGGATAGGGAGATAAACCCTATCCTTTTACTTTGATAAGATTCCTAGAAATATCTTTTATTTCACTGCAATTGAAAGAATGGTATAGTAGCAAAAAAGAAAAAAGTAATGGAATAGCTTATACCTGATTAAGGGAGAGATAGAAGAATGCAAACGAGAGGGCTGTATAGAAAAACATGGGCAGAGATAGATTTAGGAGCAATAGCGCACAATGTATCTTTTTATAGAGAACATATTAGTCAAGACAAGGAGCTTATGGCCGTTGTAAAAGCAAATGGCTATGGACATGGAGCAGTTCCTGTCGCCAAGGAAGCTTTAGCAGCAGGAGCTACATGGCTAGGTGTTGCTCTATTAGAGGAAGCATTAGAGATAAGAGAAGCAGGAATAGATGCTCCAATATTACAATTTGGCTATTGTGCAGAAGAAGGAGTTCCTATAGCACAAAAGTATCGAATTACCATCTCCTTCAATGATGTAGAAGCATTGCAAAGAGCTCTGCCGTATATCGATCAAGATGCACCAGAATTACTCTTTCATCTGAAGCTTGATACAGGAATGGGACGTATGGGTTTAAGTGGAGAAGGAGAACTCAACCGCTTTATCAGCGACTATCAGCAGGCTAAAAATAAGAAAGTGAATGTTAAGTGGCAGGGTGTGTATACACATTTTGCTACAGCAGATGAGCACGATCTATCCTACACCAACAATCAACAAAAAATATTTCAGGATTACCTTGCCTTGGTAAAGAAAGCAAATATCTTAGTACCATATATCCATGATGCTAATAGCGCAGCAACAGCAATTTTTCCAGAAATTGTTACGACTAATTTAGTCCGAGTAGGAATAAGTATGTATGGACTACATCCTTCAATGGGGATGAAAGAGTCATTTCCTTTCCCCTTAAAACCTGCTCTTTCCTTGCATACTCGTCTAAGTCATGTCAAACAGGCCAAAGAAGGTGCAGGTATAAGCTATGGGGTTACGTATAAAACAGAGCAGGAAAGCTGGATTGGGACGCTTCCAATTGGATATGCGGATGGTTGGAGTAGGGGCTTATCTAACCAGTCCTACGCTTTAATACAGGGGAGAAGGGTAAAACAGGTGGGTAGGATATGCATGGATCAATGTATGCTGTTACTGGATCAGTATTATCCTCGTGACGAGAAAGTGACCTTAATTGGAAGGCAAGGAGACCAAGAGATTAGTATAGATGAAGTAGCCCAGCTTTTAGGGACAATAAATTATGAAATTTCTTGTCGTCTGCATCCTAGAGTTCCTAGAATATATTACAAGTACGGTGAACGGTTGCCTTTCTAAGCTCAAGCGTGTTAGAATCATTTGGTATGCATAAATCGGAGCTAATAATACTTTAAAAAAGAAGAAAGAAATAAGAAGATTTAGCTAGGATTTTATAAAATATTTTTTTAAAAAAGCAGGATTCCTGCCCTTTTAATCGAATTAGAAGCTTTAAAGTATATTTTTGTGTTTTGATCGACATAATGGTATTATATTAATTGTTATGACATGAGACGATTTTAGGTTCTGGTGATTGTTGGAGGTGCGTGTGGTGTCCAATACGAATACGAAGCGAATTATGATTAGTATTCCCCAGCATTTGTTACAAGAGGTGGATGGTGTCGTGGAAAAAGAAAACTCAAACCGCAGCGAATTAATTAGGCAAGCCATGAAAATGTATCTTACAGAGCGTAAAAAAAGGCATATTCGCGAAATTATGAAAAAAGGCTATATGGAAATGGCGAACATTAATTTGAATATGGCTTCTGAGGCTTTTTTGGCTGAAGAGGAAGCAGATCTTACCTTAGACCGCTTAGTAAGCGGGGTGTAACGATTGATTGTAAAGCGTGGCGATGTTTATTTCGCGGATTTATCACCTGTAGTAGGATCGGAGCAGGGTGGTGTTCGCCCGGTATTAATCGTACAAAATGATATTGGCAACCGATTTAGTCCCACAGTCATCGTCGCAGCGATTACAGCTCAGATTCAGAAGGCTAAGCTACCAACTCACGTTGAAATCAATGCGAAGGATTATGACTTTGATCGCGATTCAGTCATTCTGTTAGAGCAAATTAGAACGATTGATAAGCAGAGATTAACAGATAAGATTACTCATCTTGATGAAGCCATGATGGCTAAAGTAGACGAGGCCATACAAATTAGTTTAGGATTAATAGATTTTTAACCATAATAAGTTGTCCAACAGAATGTGTTTAGTTGGGCTTTTTATTTTTTTTATGTATACCACTTGATCTAGATTTTTAAACCATAAGTTGATTCTTGCCTAAAAGTTTAGTTTGCAAACTTCCAAATCTAGCAGGAATTTGCCCTTTTTTGTTGAATTTTAGTAAAAAACAAAATAAATTAACGCCAAAAAATCAGAATATTTCATGTTTAATGAAAAGTGCTAAGGAGCTGTTGGAGAAACGATGAATCAAGTTAATGACAAACAAGCAAAGCTGATTAAATTACAGGAAAATATGAACCAAGTTATTGTTGGGAAGAAGGACATGATCGATACATTAATTATCGCCATATTAGCTAATGGACATGTGCTCTTAGAGGATGTACCCGGAACAGGGAAAACGGTCATGGCTAAGACGTTGGCAAAGTCATTAGAGGGAGAGTTTAAAAGAATACAATTTACTCCAGACGTATTGCCCTCAGATGTAACAGGCATTAACTTTTATAATCCTAGGGAGCAGCAATTTGAGCTTCGTCTAGGACCCATCCATACGAATATTTTGTTAGCTGATGAAATTAATCGTGCTACTCCAAGATCTCAGTCGAGCTTATTAGAAGCCATGGAGGAGAGGCAAGTGACAATCGATGGTCAGACGATCCCGATGCCTAACCCTTTTTTTGTTATAGCTACTCAAAACCCTGTAGAGTCTCAAGGGACGTTTCCTCTACCAGAAGCGCAGATGGACAGGTTCCTGATGAAGCTAAGCTTAGGGTATCCAGAGCTACAGGAGGAAAGAGAAATTCTACAGCGCTTTAGGAAGGAGCAGCCTCTAGCTACACTAAGTTCAGCAATAACCGTTCAGGAATTACAAGATATGCAGGAAGAAGTAAAGGATGTTTTTATTAACGAGGATGTAGAGACGTATCTCTTACAGATTGTTCGTGCTACTAGGGAGCATGCCCAAGTTGAAGTGGGGATTAGTCCAAGGGGAACGTTGGCTATCATGCGTGCAGCTCAAGCTAAGGCTTACATGGAGCAGCGTAGCTTTGTGATTCCAGATGATATCCAAAGCCTGGCTCCAAAGGTTCTAGCTCACCGTCTAATGCTAAGTTTAGATGCGCAGCTACATGTCACTGAACATGATGTTTTACAAGAGATCATCAATGAGGTGGCTGTTCCGCTAGAAGAGGTAGGAGGCAGATGATTCAAACACGTGTAAGGCATGAACGAAATACACGATTCTACTGGATTACCTCATTAGCTGCCCCAATCGTTATTTTTGGAGCTATATTTGGAGCAGATTTTCTTTTTTTGTTAGGGCTACTTCTTTTTGCGATTACACTCACAGTCTTTTTTTATCTGAGTTACGTCCATAAGCCTGTTGACATGGAAATAGAATGGAATCTGCATCGGTTATTCCCTGGTGAGAAGGCTACATTATCCCTCCAGCTTAAAAATAATGGGAATCTCCCCATTCAAGGGAAATGGTCCTTCAAATTGCAGAATAAGCTTGAGTTAGATGCGTTTGGTTATCCAGGAGAAGTGCATAACCAATATGAGTCTACGTTTACTTTGCACAAACAAGAAGCAATATCTTATAAATTTGAAGCGGTAGCTAAGAAAAGAGGAATTGTACAGCTTCATGAGCTCATAACAGATTTTAACGATCCTTTTATATTAGGAAGTGTAAAGAAAGAGTTTATCCTGCCTAGAGATGAATTGCTCATATATCCAAAGGTAGTGCCTGTTGTGGGAGTCGATCAATTAGAGCGTACCCCTATGGGAGAACGATCGGTGAATCGATTTACTCACGAGGATCCAACGTATATTGTTGGCGCTAGAACGTATCAAAACGGGGATCCATTTCAGCGAATTGATTGGAAAACAACAGCGCGAAAACAAGAGTTACATACGAAGCTTCTAGATCGAACAGCCCACACGGAGCTAGTGGTTGTGGGGAATGTACGGTCACAGGAGGAGCGCTGGATGGGGATGAATGAAGAACTGATCGAGCGAGCGATTAGTGCTGTGGCCTCTATCTGTCATCACGCTGCAGTCAAGAGCATCCCTTATCAGGTTCTCTTAAATATGAGACCCATGAATCAAAAGGCCGTGTATCAAATAAAGACAGGAGAAGGACCAAAGCATCTATCTTACACGTTAGAGAACCTTGCCCAAGTTAATATATTTTCAACACTTTCCTTTGAGGGTGCTGTTTATCATGGTTATCAGAACTATACGGAGGGCAAAATCTTTATTTTAATCACACCGTATTTATCAGACTCCTTAAATACTTTAATAGAGAGGATGGCGCGTGAAGGCATCCCCTTATATATCATTCAGACAGAAAAAGAAGGTTTTGTGTTACAAAAAGTAGGGAGAGAGATGAAGCGTTATGCTTAAGAGAATTTTTACAGCAATGTTGTATTACGTACAAGAAGTATTGACCTTTTTCCTTGGCTTTTATCTCCTTCTTACTTCTGTAAAAGAACAGCTTTCCATAGTCAGCTTTTATAGCTGGGCAGGAGTTTGTTTTATAATTGGTGTACCTTTTTTACTCAGTGTAAAAGCCAAAGCACCTAACTCTAGAGCTTTAGCCCTTGTGCTACCTGTCATTTTATGTGTGATTGGTTTCTTATTGTGGGACATTAATTTGGCTGTACTTATTATTATTACTGCTTTCTTCTGTTGGAGACTGCTTAACATATTGCCTTTAAAGCTTGAAGCTGAACATGTTCTTAAACGTCTAACAGTGTTTGTCGGAGTCCTAGTCATAAGCTTTATCTATGTTAGTTTAATGACTATCGATGTGGAACAAAGTCTTCTATTGACTCATTTATGGATCCAATTCATTGTGATGGTGGCCGGCCTTCTTTACAGGAGTTATCTGAAGAATCAACAGGAAATGGGATCAACAATATGGGAGTGGTTAAAAAGCCAGACCTTGCTTCTATATCTTGGTTTAGGTTTCGGAGCGTTAGCCTTAGCAACCTCTTTTTTACTCCCTGCAGTACAATTTATTTTGAGGAAAATACCAGAAGGATTATCCTGGTTATTTACTTCACCCCCGATACAGGCGTTTTTCTCTTGGCTACTCCCTAACTCTCGTTGGCAACCTTCTCGAGAAGAAGAACTTGAGCTAGAAGAGACCATTTATGAGATTGGTGAGGGAGAAGAAGTGGTTGAAGAGGTTGTTCGGAACTGGTTTGATTTTGTCGTCCTTGGTGTAGGTATTCTATTCTTTGCCTTAATTTTAGTTTGCCTGATTCTTTTCATTATATTACTTGTACGGAAAGGGAAAGGCTTTATGAGCAAGCAAGAAGGCAGGACATCAGGAGACCGTAGAAAAGTCCATGAGCAAGCAAAATCACCGAGAATGCTGAGCCGAAAGGTGAATTGGGTCGAGGATGACATTAGAAAACAGTACCAATCCTTGCTTGTACAAGCTGAGAGGAAGGGAGAACCTGTGTCTCCTATCCAGACTGTACGCTCATGGAGCAAGGAGTTTAAGGTTAATGAGCAGGCGAAAGAGCTGTGGAACAATGTAAATGCTATTTACGAGCAACAAAGATATAGCAATCAGCCTGTAGAAGAAAAACAGATGGATGAATATAAACAAGAGATTAAAAAGGCTAAAAAAGAGCTAGATCTCTTTTATAAAGAAAAGAAGAAGCAAGAAAAACAACTAAAGAAGATGAAGAAAGATAGAAGCAACTAGCAGCAAAGGGATAAATTATAAACTGACCATATTCAGAAATGAGTGAGAAGATTCTTGAAGAAGATGATCGGCATTCTAATCTCCTACACGCAAGAAATGCTTATATTTATGTTACTGCTTCAGACTCTTTATGCTCTGTTACAGCTTGAGTATTTAAGCTTTGAATCATATATTTGGCTGCTAGTTATTTATCTAGTAGCCAGTTTGACTTTGCGGCTAGGAGAAAAGAAAAACATTAAGACGAATCATCTAGTATATATCTTATTATTGCTTATGATGCTAATGGGTCTCATAGTAAACATTTTTCACTTTTTCATCCTTTTTATTATAACAGCTATTCCTTTATGGAGATTAAAGCTACTCCATGAACAAAGCTTTACAGTAGAGGCGATTGTTAAACGTTTTCTTTCCTTTGTGACCCTTCTGACTATTCTATTTCTGTTTCTAAGCATATTTACTCATGCGGAAGTACAGTCCATTATGCTTCCTTATCTATGGGTAAATCTGGGTTTATTGCTGTTCGGTATTTTTTATTATAATTACGAAAAAGTGAAGGATAGTCCTATTTCTTTTTGGAACTGGTTAAAGAACCAGTCCTTTCTGCTTTGTTTAGCTTTAGCTTGGGCAGGTCTTCCTATTTTTCTTCCGTACTTAATGATGGGTGTTCAATATGTAAAGAACTTCATCGCATTCATTGTAATGTGGGTATTAAGTACAAAGCCCTTACAGTCTTTTATGTATTGGCTGATGGATCTAGACATATCACTAAATAATGATTGGCAATCCGAGGAAGACTCTACGGGAGAGCTAGAAGAAGTAGAAAATATATTGAACGAAGCATTTTCTAGCTCTAGTGTGATGATTGTCTTGCTATTGATTGGGGTTGCTTTTGTTCTTTTTTGCATGTACCTTATTGCCCTAAATGTTTGGATAAAACCTAGAGTAGAACAAAAAAGTGCAGCTGGTAAAAAAAGTACGACTGATCGTGCAGCCGAATACATGGGCATGAAAAATCGTTCGAGAAAAGTAAACTGGGCTAAAGACGAAGTGAGGAGACTATATCAAGATCTTTTAATATATGCACAGAGCAAAGGGGTCAAGATTACCTCCTCTCATACAGCAAGAACCTGGAGTATGGGTTATGAAGAAAGCAAGGAAGATTCAGCATTGTGGGATAGCATTCATACGTTTTATGAACAAAAACGATATAGTGATCAAGAAGTAATAAAACAAGATATAGAAGGGTTCAAAAAAGAAATAAACCAAGCGAAGAAAAATCTCAAACTGGCGAAAATTGAACAAAGTAGGTATGATAGGGGAAGAGAGTAGGACAAAACAAGTAAAGGGGATAAAGTTCATGGAAGCTAGTATTATCCAATTTATTCGGGACAATAAAGATGGACTGATCGAGAAATGGTTGAAGGAAATACAAGCATATAGACAGGAGCATCGCTTGCAGCATATGTCGAATGATCGCTACGATGCAATGAATGAAGCGTTTATACGTGTATTGGCAGATAGCTATGTGAGTGAAGACAACCCTCTATTGCATATCGAAAATTTTGCGAATGAGCAAATCCAGCAAGGGTGGCCTTTGCAGCATTTAACTAAAGGGCTGCAGGTTTTTAAGAAAGTATTGATTGAAGAGCTATCTCAAGATAAGGAGATCCAAAGCTCACCTGTTAATATTTATAGCGAGGTGCAACGTTGGGTTGATCCTGTGATTGATCAGCTAATTACCCTGTATACGGGATCATGGGAAAAGGTTGACACCTTACAAAAACTAGCTCTAAAGGAGCTAACTGCTCCATTAATTCCTGTATTCGAAGGGATTAGTGTTATGCCGTTAGTTGGTACGATTGATACCGACCGTGCTAAATTAATTATGGAAAATCTTTTATCCGGTGTGATTAAGTTTGAATCTCAGGTTGTACTCATTGACATTACAGGAGTGCCTGTAGTAGATACAATGGTAGCGCATCACTTGATCCAAGCCTCAGACGCTGTACGATTAGTAGGATCTGAAGCGATTCTAGTAGGGATTCGACCTGAAATTGCGCAGACAATCGTGAATCTTGGTATTCAGCTAGGGAAATTTAGAACCACTAGTTCCTTGAGGAAAGGGATGGCTGAAGCTCTGGCCATGACCAATCGTAAAATTGTAGATTTAAAAGAGGGTGCTAGCGATGATGAATAGAATACCTATTTTGAAGCTAGAACAATATCTTTTAGCTTCTATTCAAATTGAGTTAGATGACCAAACCGCTCTATCCTTTCAGGAGGATTTGTTAAATAGGATACGAGATACTGGAGCTAAAGGGGTAGTCATTGACCTTACCTCTGTAACTCTAATTGATAGTTTTATTGCTAAAGTGCTAGGTGATGTGATCCAAATGGCAGATTTAATGGGAGCCAAAGTTGTCATCACTGGAATTAGACCAGCGGTAGCGATTACTTTAATAGACTTAGGCATTTCAATGGAGGGTGTCCTTACAGCGCTTAATTTAGAGCAAGGGTTATCCAAGCTGAAACAGGAATTGGAGGGCTAAACAGTGAGCGACCAATCATCCTGTGTTGAAGTGGAGGCTGAACTAGATATTGTTGCAGCAAGACAATCTGGGAGGACAATGGCCAAGGAAATGGGCTTCGGAGAAGTCGATCAGGCCAGAATAGCGACGGCTATCTCAGAACTAGCGAGAAATATTTACCTATATGCTAAAAAAGGCGTTATTATAATATCTATTATTCAGGAAGGTGGTCGTATAGGTTTACGCATACAAGCAAGTGATAATGGACCAGGGATAAGTGACCTCCAACAGGTATTGCAGGATGGATTTACTACATCAGGAGGATTAGGCGCAGGTCTACCAGGAGTTAAGCGTCTGATGGATACATTCGAAATTACTTCAGAGGTAGGCAATGGAACCGAAATTATATCAATTAAGTGGTTAAGGTAGGGAGTCTACTATAAATATTGAAATTTGACGGGAAGGAGGTAATAGGGTGGATAAACAAACAAAAGAAAAAAAAGTTAGTGATCGGTATGCTCAAATGCTTCACCAATATATCCAGCATGGTTCAGAAGATGCACTATACAATGCCCAGCAGCTTAGTAAGAGCATGATTGATAAAGGCGTGTCTCCTGAAGAGATTGTGGGCTTTCATATTGAAAGTATTAAAAAAGATTTTTTAAACATACAGCCAGAAGTTCTCCAATCCTTCGACTTTCTATTAGAGATTATGATTGGCTATGGCATTCAGTATCGCGAGCATGTCAGCTTAAGAGAAAAGCAAATTCAACTTCAATCTGAGATTGAGATCGCCGCTAAAATGCAACAAACCTTACTTCCTCCTATACCATCATCCATTCCCAGCGATTTAGAGCTAGGGATATGTAGCGTAGCAGCTAAGAGAATGAGTGGTGATTATTACCATGTGTTTGTTGATAATAGTGGGTATCTTTGTCTAGCTGTGGCCGATATTATCGGAAAAGGAATTCCAGCAGCATTATGTATGTCATTAATCAAATATGCGATTGAGAGCTTGGTTGATCACCCATTAGACCCTCATACCCTACTATCAAGCATTAATCGAGTTGTAGAAAAAAATATTGATATTAATATGTTCGTGACCATGGTATACGGAACATACTGCTTTAGTGATCATGTGTTTCGTTACGCATCAGCTGGACACGAGCCAAGCCTATATTATTCTGCTCAAGATGACCAATTTTATGACCTTGAAGCAAAGGGACCTGTACTTGGTTTAACTCATGAAGCTACGTATCAGGAGCAATCCATCGAAGTACAGCCAAACGATATTATTATTCTATTTACGGATGGTTTGACTGAAATTAGAGTCGAAGAAGAACGATTTATTGAAAGAGATGAGATTAAAGAGCTCTTTAACGAGTACAAACATTTACCTGCTCAAGAGATGGCCGATTCTATACACAAGCAGCTTCTTAAGCTGTCCGATTTTGAATTACAGGACGACCAAACCATTGTTGTCATCAAAAGGTCAGCATAGGGTAAATAACGCAAGATTACTATAAGTGTGCTGAACCAAAATCCAACAGATTAGTAAACTTATAATTATCCATAATATGCCAGTATGGATTCTAGTTTAAACTAAGCTCGGTGTGGGTATATAATAGACATCTTAATAAGGCACGGAGGGTTTAATATGAATCTTGAAATAAAGCTAAGCACTCAAGGAAATAAATCTATTGTGTATTTAATTGGAGAAGTTGATGTCTATACAGCACCGCAATTGAAAAGTCAGCTCTTCCCACTAGTTGAACAAAATGAGCATAAAATCATTGTCGATTTAGCCCAAGTTGAATTTATGGATAGCTCTGGACTTGGGACGATAATAGGAGCTTTGAAAACAGCTAAAAATCACAATAGTGAAATTACATTACAGCATGCTAATGAAAGACTTCAAAGACTTTTTTCTATTACAGGACTCTCTGCCTTAGTAGAAATAAACGGAGTACAGGAGGGCCAATCATGAATCAGGATTTTGTAGAGCTCAAAATACCTGCTAAGCCGGAATATGTTGGTGTGGTACGCTTGCTCATTTCGGGAGTAGCTAGTCGATTTGGATTTTCTATGGATGACATCGAAGATATCAAGCTTGCTGTAGCTGAAGCTTGTACAAATGCAACTTTGCACGCTTATGAAGGTGGCGACGGGAAAATTATTATCGGGTGTACGGGTTACGACGATCGCCTTGAGATAATGGTTATGGATCATGGACAGAGCTTTGATCTAGAAAAAACTCGTTTAAACCTAAAGCCAATCGACCATACTCAATCCATTGACTCTATCACAGAAGGTGGTTTGGGCTTGTTCCTTATTGAAAGCTTGATGGATGATGTTCAAATTACTGGCGACGGTGGGGTTGTGATATCCATGACCAAATTTAAACGGGGGAACGAGGTGGAGAGTGATGAACAATCATTCAAAACAACCTCATCACAATAAAAACGATGTGCTAGATTGGATCAAAGAATTCCAAACAAATCCCTCTGAAGAAATCAAAACAAAATTGGTTCTTCATTATGAAAGCTTGGTTCAAACCCTAGCACGTAAATTTTCTCGTAATCAAGATCAATATGAGGACTTATCTCAGGTTGGAATGATTGGTCTACTTGGAGCCTTAGCACGCTTCGACACGTCAATCGGTAGAACGTTTGAGAGCTTTGCGGTACCAACCATTGTAGGGGAAATCAAACGATATTTGCGTGACAAAACATGGAGTGTTCATGTTCCTCGCAGGATTAAAGAGCTGGGGCCGAAAATAAAGCGAACCTTAGAAGAGCTTACAAATCAGCTTCAACGCTCTCCAACACCTGATGAGATAGCCGAGTATCTTGGAACCACTACAGAGGAAGTTTTAGAGACACTTGAGATGAGTAAAAGCTATCAGGCGCTGTCTGTAGATTCAACGATAGAAGCAGATCAAGAAGGGGGCACAATGACACTTCTTGATATTATGGGTGAACAGGATGCAGGCTTTGATCAAATCAATCAAAGGCTACTATTAGATAAGGTATTCAAGGTTCTGTCCGAAAGAGAAAAAATGATACTTCATTACACATTCTTCAAAGGCTTAAGTCAACAGGAAACCGGTGATCAGCTGGATATTTCTCAAATGCACGTATCTAGACTGCAAAGGAAGGCTCTACAGAAGCTAAAAGCAGCATTGAAGGCAGAAAATTCGGAGCTGATATTATAGATGAAAGTTTTGGATTTAGAGAAAGCAGAAATTGCCGTATTTCAACGTTCTAAAGGCGGGCAGGCCGTCTGTGGAGATGCCTACGTGATTGAGGAGACTGAAAGCTATCTCTTTTTAGGGATTGCAGATGGGTTAGGTAGTGGAGAGGAAGCAAAAAAGGCGGCTGATCAAGCTGTACGATGCTTTACTCAACAGCATCATTTGCCTGTTCATCTCATCTTGCAGGAGTGTAATCGAACGTTAGCTTCAACGCGTGGCGCCGTAGCTGGTGTAATGAAAGTCGATTATCAGCATTCTAGTATCACTTTTGCAGGAATAGGGAATATTCAAGGCTATTTCTATACTCCTAATCAAAAAATGTTTAGAACTGTTTCCAAGCCAGGTTTTTTAAATGGAAGAATGATTGATGTTCAGGGTCAGACCATGCCTTATTCCAAAGGAACTACCTTCACACTTTTTTCAGATGGTGTAGAGCTTAATCGAGCATTTTTTGATTTGAGAAAAAATCAAAAACCAGATGTGATTATCAGTGAGTTGTACGGAAATCACAAGTATTTTGCCGATGACTTGACGATTATAACAGGTCGTGCCCTTATGTAGGGGTGAACATGTGGTCATAGATGGACATTAAAAATGGTTTATATGGTCATGAGTAGATAGATAGGCGATGTTGGACATGTGACAGCACGTCTATTTTTATTTGCTCAGGTTCATTTCCTTGTTTTTTCTGTCCTATACAAGGAAATAATAGATGGAAAGCGAATACTGTTTTATACATGTTTTTGATATGTGTTATATAGGGGATATTGAACGGTTTAGGAGGAACAGAAGTGACAGAAACTATACTTGAAGCAAAAGTCATGGAACAGCAAATCATGGAGCAGCTCGTTCAAGAGCTTAAGCTCACTCAGAAATCTATTCAAACAACAGTTAGCTTATTGGATGATGGGAACACCGTGCCTTTCATCTCACGTTATCGGAAAGAGATGACGGGAGGCTTAGATGAAGAGCAGGTTAGAGGGATTGAGGAACGGCTACAATATTTAAGAGGACTGGCTCAACGTAAGGAAGAAGTTCTCCGCTTAATTTCGGAGCAGGGAAAGCTTACGGAAGAGCTACAAGAACAAATTTCGTCCGCTAAAAAGCTCCAAGAGGTAGAGGACTATTACCGTCCCTATAAGCAAAAAAGAAGAACCAAGGCAACTATGGCAAAAGAAAAAGGACTCGAGCCATTAGCGCAGTGGCTTCTAACTTTTTCTATGTCAGCTCCAGAGGAAGAGGCTGGGCGCTACCTTTCAGAAAAGCTGCAGGTGGAGAGTGTTGAGGCGGCATTACAGGGTGCTATGGATATTATCGCGGAGCTTGTTTCTGATGATCCTCAAGCTAGACAATGGATTCGTGATCTGACCTATCGCAAAGGGTCGTTAATAGCTAAGCAAAAAAATGAAGAAGAAGACGGAAAAAATACATATGAAATGTATTATGATTATCACGAGCCTGTCAGCAAGGTGGTTCCCCATCGTATTTTAGCAATGAATCGAGGAGAAAAAGAAGAGATCTTGAAGCTCGATATCTCAGCACCTACCGAAGAAATCACAATGAAGCTTCATAAGGAATGGGTCAAACAGGATGCCTCACCGTCTGCTATGTTTGTACGCCAAGCAGTAGAAGATAGCTATAAACGTTTGATTGCCCCATCCATTGAAAGAGATGTTCGCCGAGAATTGACGGAAAAGGCAGAGGAGCAGGCGATCCAAATCTTCTCTAAGAATCTAAAGGCTCTATTATTACAGCCACCTGTCCGGGGCAAATATGTATTGGGTGTTGATCCGGCCTTCCGTACAGGCTGTAAGCTAGGCGTCATCGACCCTACAGGGAAGATGCTTGAAGTGGGTGTTGTTTACCCTACACCTCCTCATAATAAAGTTTTGGAGGCGAAAAAGAAGGTCAGAGATCTTCTGCAGCAATATCCAATTGATATCATAGCTATTGGAAATGGTACAGCTTCTAGAGAAACAGAGCAATTCGTAGCTGATATTATTCAGGAAAGCAGCCAAGCTGACTTATCATACATTATAATTAACGAGGCGGGGGCTAGCGTATATTCGGCTTCTCCTCTTGCTAAAGAAGAGTTCCCGCAGCTGGATGTAGCTGAACGCAGCGCTATTTCAATTGCCAGACGTTTGCAGGATCCTCTAGCAGAGCTTGTAAAAATTGATCCTAAATCCATAGGAGTAGGGCAGTATCAGCATGATGTTACACAAACCTATTTGAGTGACAGTCTAACGTTTGTAGTAGAGAGTGCGGTGAACCAGGTAGGTGTAGATGTGAATACCGCGTCTGTTTCCTTACTTCAATATGTATCAGGACTTAATAAATCTGTCGCTAACCAAATCGTGAAGCATAGAGAAGAGCAAGGAACCTTCTCCAAGCGCAAGGACCTTCTTAAGGTTCCTCGTTTAGGTGCTAAAACGTATGAGCAGGCAGTAGGCTTTTTACGTATATTTGATGGCCAGGATCCATTCGATCAAACGCCTATTCATCCAGAGTCCTATAAAGATGCGGAACGTTTTATAGATGGTCTGGGTTTCTCCAAAGAACAGATAGGCTCTCAGGAGCTTGTACAAGCGCTCTCAGCGATTCAAACTAATAAATGGGCTGAACAATTAGAAATAGGTATTCCAACACTTACGGATATTATAGAAGCTCTCCAAAAGCCAAGGAGAGATCCAAGGGATCAACTAGCTAAACCTTTATTGATGAAAGATGTGCTAAATCTGGATGACCTTAAAGAAGGTATGCAGCTTGAAGGAACTGTACGTAACGTTGTCGATTTTGGAGCCTTCGTGGACATTGGCTTGAAAAATGATGGTTTAGTTCATATTTCTAAGTTAAGTAAGCGATACGTATCTCATCCATTAGATATTGTATCGGTAGGAGATATTGTCACTGTTTGGGTGATTCAGATTGATCATCAACGTGGTCGTGTAGGCTTATCCATGCTTTCCCCAACAGAGGGTTAACAAACAGGATATTAATAAGTAAAGTGAAGACAAAAGCTAAGTTCATCATGAATCCATCTTCTGATTAAGGTTTTTGATGGAATGTTTAGATCATGTGCTAGCTTACCAATATGAGTTTGGTAAAGCTAGCACAAATAAGACATACCTAACGTTCACTTCTAGCTGCCCCTTTATTATAGGAATTCTGATATAAGTACCAGCAATCATTTAGCATACGAATTTGATGTATATCTTTTAATGAATACGCTTTTCGTAGCTGTCGTTGTAGCCAATAAGGCATCAGTTTTCCCTCCAATACTTACATGTTAGTCGATTACAGATGTTTCATTCTATGCGTTTATCTAATCGGATGTTCAAAAAAATAAAGGGAAAAGCCTTGACTGAATAGAAAGAGTATGATAAATTGTAAAAGTCGCTGTTAAAAATAAAAGCTGTGATTTATCATCTCTTTTATTCACCATATGCATGATTGAAATTTGGACAAATTTTATGGAAAAGATTTGTGGAAAAGCTCTTGATTTTTTGTCCAAAGCATTGTATGATAACAAATGTTCTACTTATTCCGCAGTAGCTCAGTGGTAGAGCTATCGGCTGTTAACCGATCGGTCGTAGGTTCGAGTCCTACCTGCGGAGCCATTTGGAGAAATACCCAAGAGGCCGAAGGGGCTCCCCTGCTAAGGGAGTAGGCGTCGTGAGGCGCGCGAGGGTTCGAATCCCTCTTTCTCCGCCATTTATGTAAGAGGAATTCTCACCTAAGGGTTCTCCCGAGGGTGCAGAAACAAGGAAGTTATTCACGGGACTAGCTGTCGCGTCGGAATCCCTCTTTCTCCGCCATTTTTTATAAAAATTAAATCATGGCCCGTTGGTCAAGTGGTTAAGACACCGCCCTTTCACGGCGGTAACAGGGGTTCGAATCCCCTACGGGTCACCATCTTTATTCAAAGAAGTAGTAAGGGATTCTCACCAAGGGTTCTCCCGAAGGTGCAGAAACAAGGAAGCGAGTTCACGGGACTAGCTTCGCGTCGGAATCCCCTACGGGTCACCATCATTATTCAAGAAGTAATAAGAAAATTATTAAAGAACATATTTGGTTATGGAGGATTAGCTCAGCTGGGAGAGCACCTGCCTTACAAGCAGGGGGTCGGCGGTTCGATCCCGTCATCCTCCACCATACTTAATTTGGAGCTGTGGTGTAGAGGCCTAACATGCCTGCCTGTCACGCAGGAGATCGCGGGTTCGAATCCCGTCAGCTCCGCCATTAAAAACACGGAATTCTCACCGAGGGTTCTCCCGAAGGTGAAGAACCAAGGAAGCAAATCACGGGACTAGCTAGCGCGTCGGAATCCCGTCAGCTCCGCCATTAAAAACATACGGAATTCTCACCGAGGGTTCTCCCGAAGGTGATTATTTATTTAAAAAAGCTGGATGATTATTGTTGGGCTATAGCCAAGCGGTAAGGCAACGGACTTTGACTCCGTCATTCCCTGGTTCGAATCCAGGTAGCCCAGCCATTTTTTTATTTTTGCAGAAATTAGATGATTAAATATAGAGTATCTCTTATAATAAAATATTTCTATAGATGTAAGCGTAATGAACTCTTTTTGCGGTCGTGGTGGAACGGCAGACACGCTATCTTGAGGGGGTAGTGCCCAACGGGTGTGGGGGTTCAAATCCCCCCGACCGCACCATACATATTAAAGCCTTCAAACCCTTGATACATAAGGGTTTTTTATTTTGTCCTTGAGTCCAAAACTAAATTGTAATGCTTGTATTTTTGCCCAAAAACAAAATTGGGGACGAATCAACTTAATCATTATTCTTATTTGGGTTGTATTTATCAAATTTGCTGGTTGTAGTTTGTTCAAGTTTTTTTGTTACATTTGCATAAATATTTGCTGTTGTTTGATACTTTTAGAATGTCGCAATCTCTCTTGAATTGCTTTTAATGGAGTTTCGTTTGCCAGCAATAAAGTGGCTGTTAAGTAAGAGCCAAGTCGCTCAGTCAATTTTAGTCCATAGACCACTACCAAAAGTCTGAAAACCTACATCCGTTGTATTGATTTCTACAATGACAGATCCATCAGGATTTCCATTAGCAATTATGCCATCTAATTCACCGGAAAAATCCTTTAGTCTAGCCCAGTAGCCAATCAAGTCTACATGACCATCACTTCGATATGTTCCGGCTGCAATGTCTTTACCAACTATATAGATACCATCTCCAAATTCGGTAAGCAATTCGCCTTGGAAGTCGTCCTCAATTTTATACCAAAATCCACTGCCTTGAGTTTCAAAACCTATATCTGTATCTTTTATTTCAACTATGGCAGATGATGACATAGGGTTTCCATTCGCTTTAATATCATCTAACTCACCACTGAATCCAGAAAGTCTGGCCCAGTAATAAATATCTCCTTCGCTTCTATATAGTCCGGGATCAATGTCAGTACCAACCATATAGGACCCTGAATCATATTTTTTAATAGATGTCTCTTCAACTTCTTGAACTCCTCCAACTTCTTCAACTTCTGAATCCTCTTGGATCTCTTGTTCAACTTGATCCTCTTCGTTCATTTCTTCTGTACGATCAGCGGATTGATCTTGTTGGGTTTCCCCGGTAGCTGGAGCTGGAACTGTGGTTGTAGTCTGCTGCTCTGAATCATCACTTCCGCTAGAGGCAATCGCAGCAATAACAATAATAGCAATTGCCCAAAACCACCAGTTCTTCCAGAATGACTTTTTTACTTTCCCAGATTCTTTTTCCGTCAATTTAAACTCCCCCTATAAAATTTTACAAAATAGGTTATTCCCCACTTGATAAAATATTCCTTCTTTTTTACTTACATACACATAAGGTTTTTAAATTTTCTCCAATTTGGTAAACCGCAAGAAGGTTTTTGTGGATGATATTAAGAAAATCACATTATTATAGAAATATATGTTCCCCTTTTTAAGGAAAATGGTTATAATAGTAGCTAAAGACTTCGATCCATTTATAGACTTGTTCCGAAGAGGTGAGTACATCGTTATGCGTAAAAAGAAACATAGCATTCAAGAGCCAGATTTACCGTATGAGCTCCTTCCTATAGCACTGGAGAGCGAGCATATCTCAAGCCATGCTTATATTGAAAACGGAATAATCGAGAACATAGCGACACAGTTACGAGCAGATCATGTGGGCTTTAGTGAGCTTTATTTAAAAAGCGTTCAGCTTCAAGGATCACAATTAAATGCCTCGAATTGGACGGATGTTATTTTTGAAAAATGTGATTTATCGAACGTCAAATTTAATCGCGCTCAGTTCAACCGGGTACGATTTGTAGATTGTAAAATGGTAGGAACAGACTTCGATGAAGCTGTATTTGCTGATGTTCAATTTGTTCAATGTCAGGGACAGTTATCGACGTGGAGTGTTTCGACTTGTAAGGATATGAGCTTTGAGGATTGTCAGCTTAAAAGTGCCAGCTTTTTTGAGGCAGTATTTGAACGTATCCAGTTCGGTAAATCTTACATAGATGATGTTCAATTTACGGGAACATCTTTAGCTGATGTGGACCTTAGTTTATGCCATTTCGATTCTATTCACGCCAGTGCTGGAGATTTAGTCGGAAGTGTCATTTCCCCTGAACAAGCAGTGGCTTTTGTCCAAGCCTTTGGTGTAAAGGTAAAGCAGTAGGAGTTAAATTGTTATTGAATGTAATTTTACTTGTAATTTGATTAGAGAAATAGGTCAATGAATGGATCTTTAGCCAAAGAGGCAAGAGGAGGAAAGTGTAATGTCACAAATTAAATTTGAAATAGAGCAGACACTTGGCGTTCTATCCGAGAGTGGAAAGGGCTGGACAAAAGAGCTAAACCTTATTAGCTGGAATGGTAGAGAGGCGAAATACGACCTTAGGGATTGGGATGCTGATCATGAGAAGATGGGGAAAGGTGTAACGCTAACCAAGGAAGAGTTAATCGCTTTAAGAGATCTTCTGAATCAGGCAGAGCTATAGGCTTCAGTTTGATTTGGAAGAAATAACAAGGATTTTGACGTCCATAGTAGCTCGAATTATGTCGAATAACTACAAAAAGCGATAAGCTTTTTTTCATAACCTTTGTTTTGCACCCAACAGTGTTGGGTGCCTTTTTTGTTACTTTTTTATGGCTAACCCTATTAGAAAGGTAATGCTGATTATTTTTGCTTCCTGTCTTCTACTGTTTTTGGTTCATCGGTACGATACCGTAATAAGCTAATTGGTGCACGTAAAACAAAATCTAACCAGTCTTTAAAGCGATATGGAGCGAGAGGAGATAAGTAATAACTACCAAAGCTTTTTAATCCGACTAGATGGATACTTATACAAATAAATGATAAGGTGATACCAAACAGTCCGAATAATCCTGCTGCTAGCATAATGGCAAAGCGTAGAATACGGAATGTAATAGAGACACTGTAAGAAGGGATGGAGAAGGATGCTATAGCTGTAAGGGCTACCATAATAACCATAAAGGGGCTAACGATGCCCGCTCGTACGGCAGCGTCTCCTATAATGATACCCCCTACTATACCTACAGTTTGCCCAATCGGCCGAGGCAAACGATTCCCTGCTTCTCTTAAGAGCTCAAATGTGGCTTCCATCAGCATAGCCTCAATTAAGGCTGGAAAAGGGATTCCTTCTCTAGACCCCGCGATAGACAAGGCTAGTTTCGTTGGAATCATCCCTTGGTGGTAGGACACCATAGCAATGTAAAGAGCTGGTAAGAACAAGGAAATGAAAGCAGCAAAGAGACGGAGTAGGCGAATTAAGGAGCCGATCAACCAACGATCATAGTAATCCTCTGTAGATTTAAAAAATTGATGAAAGGTAATGGGGGCTATTAATGAAAAAGGAGTGCCTTCAACAAGAATAGCAACCTGCCCATTTAGAAGTCCTGCTACTGTCTTATCAGGTCTTTCAGTATGATTAATTTGAGGAAATGGAGAAAGGACATTATCTTCAATCAACTGCTCAATGGATCCCGATTCGGAAATATCATCCGTATCTATACATGCTAGACGATAGTGAAGCTCCTCAATTAATTCAGAGTTAGCCAGTCCATCTATATACAAAAGGGCAACACTCATTTTAGATCGTTTTCCTAGTACATTTGACTGCACGATTAAATCTGGACTTTTTATTCTTCTACGAAGCAGGGATATGTTTGTTTCTAAGGATTCTGTAAATCCATCTCTTGGTCCACGAATGACCACCTCGGTTTGTGGCTCTTCAATTCCTCTTTTCTCAAAGCCTTTTGACTCTATTGTGAATAACAAGCTAGCTCCATCTATGATCAATAGAGCGTCTCCTGAAAGGACGGGCAGTAAGGCTTCATCAAAAGAATGATGCATGGTAACAGACGCCGAAACCAAAAGCTCCTTAACGATCTCCTGGATGGCTGGAGGAGTATGGGGTAGATCAGCGCAGTAATGTTCTTCAGCTTGAATCAGAGGCTTTAGAATGGCTTGTTCCACAATCTGTTCATCAGTTAAGCTAGAGATATAGAAGCAGCAAGCGGAGAGTTTTTTACCAATCTTAAAATCTCGCTGAATAAGATCATCGCTTTCCTTAAATATGTTTTTTATCGTAGTGACCGAATCCTGAAGTTTGGTTGATAAAGGTTCATCTAGTTCATTTCTATTCACTCTATGCAGAATAGGACGTTTCTTCCGGAATTTATTGCCCATAGTTTTTATTCACCCACCCGTTATAAAGCTAATTGAGCTGTTCCTCCGTCATTGTATTTCTTATTTTAGTCTCAATTAAAACCTCGAAATCGGACTTCTGAAATTCCCCACCTTCAGCATCCCAATTCTCTTTAATCTCTAACCAATACGAGTTCTCTTCCTGCTTAATTTTCTGTCCAAAACCAAAGATATCATGGTGATAGTCTGTTTGCATTTTTTGTATAATCGCAGTGACTTGCTCCTTTATTTTTCTCTCTACAGCAAGCTCAAGCTTATTTAATACATTGATACTCATAGGTATATGATCAAGCCAGCTTTCTCCAAAAGTACCTTCAACTGAAATGGAAACAGTAAAATGATTATTTTCGTTTCTTTTTTCATAGGAAATAGTAGAAGACATAGTAAAGGCTTCAAATACAAAATTAGCATCCTTTTCAAACTCCACCTCAAGGACCCCATTATTTGCTTCACCCATAATCCAATTGTAGCCTTCTACATCTGTTTCAGAGAGCCAGCCAAGCATAATGTTCGTTTTCCCATCAAAGACCGCTCCACCAGCAATTTTAAAGTCCGCACCACCCTCACTGCTTATTCTTGGAAGGACATAGCTTTCAGAGCGAACCAGTTTACTTGATAACTCACCAATCTCCACGTATTTAAGCATTTGCAGGGCAGCTGTATAGTTTTCATTAATATTTTTTATCGCTATAGCAGGAATTTCCTCAACCTGTAGCTTTTGCTCTAGTAAGGTCTTAGCTTCTCCTCGAGAAATCAGAATATGTACTCTTCGTCTCATTTCGTGATCTCTTAAATACAGATCCACAAGATGGGCAATCATGCCTTTTTTGGCTAACTGCTCATTAATAATAATGGTTTGTAGATGCTCAGCATTGTTTTGCTTATTATTCCTTGTCACTGTATTTCTGCTAATTTTTAAATTAGTCATGCCCGTAGTCGTTATATTGATATAGGATTTCATTCCATTACCGTCCTCATTTTGGAGGCTTTTTGGTAAGGCCACCTGAAAGGTAGTTCGAAACATACGTTCACGGTCATGCTTCCCTATTTCTACTTTCCTTTCCTCACTCGTTTCTTCATCCTGATCCTGATCCTCAATGGGATCTAATCCCACTGCTAATAAAAATCCAATATCCTCAATTTCCGTACGATCCCAGCACCCTCCTAATAGGCAGAGGCAAAGTATACTAAACAACAGTTTATAAAGGGGCATATTTCTCCTCCTTTAATGGGTTAAGCTCTTGTTTCTCCATAAAGCCATATATCCTGCAGCGAGACCAAAGCAAATCAAGCAAATCCCTAAAAAACTGATTCGTTCTCCTAAGATAAACGCTTGTGTAATAGATTGAGGAAGGAAAGAAAGAAAATACGTGATAGCTGACACGAAAGCAATGAGCCATATTCGCTTGCTCTTCTTAAAAAACTGTTTTTGTAGAATGGTGTAGGTTAGCCATGTGGAAAGAGCCACTGTACTAAAAATCGTAATAATCCATACTGTGATTAAAAGAGATTCCAAGCGTTCAAAAATTCCTCCCGCAATCTCCACTTCTTTGGCCAACTCTACAGTAGGAAAAACAATGATCTTAGTAGCTTCGACGCTAAAAACGGAAAAGCATAACAGAGTAACAATGAGATAGAGCAGAGCCAAAAAAGATAAACTCACATTTAAAGGAGCAGCCTTTAGACGATTTGCTCTCATATACGCCGCGAGGAAAAAAATAATCTCTAATCCTAAAAACGAAACACTGGATTCTTTTAAACCAAGGAGAATGGGTGTAACACCATTTGGCATAATAGGGAGCAGCTCTCCTAAGCTAAAGTCCTTCATGTTTAATAAAACAATCCCAAACAGAACTAGGGTACATATAGGCACAAAGAGCAGGTTAAGGTGGATCAACCCCTGAAGTCCTTTTGAGGTTGCATAAGCTACCGTAAGAAAAACGAGAGCCAGTATTATCTCTGTCGGGGTTTCAACCAATAAGTAAATTTTCACCACAGTAGCTAGGACTCTACCCTCAAAAGCAATCACACCAAGGAAATATAGAACAAAAAGTATCCCAAACGTCATGGAGAGTAGCTTCCCATAAGGAGCGTATTCCAATATTTGTAATATGTTCTTCTGAGGAAAGTGCTGAGCTAATCTGACGAAAAGGAGAATGATAAGCATAGCCAACAAGCTACTTATCAGAACAGAAATCCAGCCATCTGGGGTACCTAGTGCTTGCGCAAGCACCTTTGGTAAAGTCAGCACTCCAACCCCAAGAACCATTCCAATCAAAGTGATACATAGCTCTAACGGTGAAATTCTATAGGTCTCATCACTAAACATAGGCTTCCTTTCTTATGGGGATTTCATTATTTTTTGCGTAAAGAATCAATGATCTCTTTTCTATTCTTTTGATTTTCGCCTTTCATCCATGGCAGTTCGACCAATCCCCTAATCCATTCAAACAACCAGTGTGAAAGGAGGATAATTGAAAAAATAGCTAGAGCCATAATGAAGACGAAGGCTTTAGGTAAAAAACCCAAGCTATGCTGAAAGAATGTACCCATTTTAATCCCACCCATGCATGGATATCATACAACTTGTTAGTGTGTCTGTTTAAGTATGAGGAGGAACCTCTCATTCTATTCATTTCAATATTTTTACAGTTCATAGTTATAAAAAAGAGCCAGCACATTTTGAACAAAGTCAAAAATAGCGTAGCTCAGATAGGCAACATGGTTTATTCAATGTTGACTAAATGATATAAAAAATAAGCTGACTCATATTTACAAAGTCTGTTTCCTACCCTTAATCATTGATATGAAGAGATAGGTCCTATCATCCCATCGAAACGTTAATAGCGCTAATACGGCCCAAATACATGTGAAGATCATAAGTAAGCCAAGTGGTGCCAGCATACCTAAGCCATATTGACTTTGATATAAGCTCTGCATGAAGCTGTTCATCGGAAAAAGCTGTCCTATGACATAAATCCATTGCGGAGCTCCCTGTAAGCTATAGAACACCTCACTAGCAAAGATAATAGGGATAAACAGTAAATTGGAGAACATACTGATTTGCCCTTCATTTTTAGAAACGTTAGAAATAAAAAAGCCAAGGCAAGAAAAACACAATGTTCCAATAGCAAGAACAAGAAGAAGTCCTACAATACCACTTAGAGAAAAAGCTTGCTTAAGGAACAGAGCTCCAAATACGTAGACCGTAATATTAATAAGAATCCCTAAGACAGTCCTAGAGCCAGCAACAATGAGGATAAAAGCAAACGTAGGGAAGGGTGTAAGCCTAATCAATTTATAAACACCCTGGCTTCTTTGCTGATGAACCTGAAAGGCAATACCTGATAAGCCCCAAAATAATGTACTAATGGCTAACGTCCCAAACAAAAGAGTCTGATGGTAAGCTACATCCATATATAATCCTAATCCAATGATTAATAGGACAGGGAGTAACAGGGAGTAGAACAGTGTAATTTTATCCTTAATCGATGTTACCAACATAGAACGAAATATTGTTCCTAGCATGTAACCTCCTCCTTATTGGTTAGATGTAGATAGACATCTTCTAGGGATTCTACCTGATACGTAGCACAAACCTCACTTGGCTGACCTTGAGCAACAATTCTTCCAGCGTTTATCATAGCAACCCGATCACTTAGCTTACTCACCTCATCCATATCATGTGAGGTGAGGACAATGGACACACCTTGCTCGGCTAGTTTACGTATTAAAGAATGGATCTCCAATCTTGATCTTGGATCTAACGCTGCTGTTGGCTCGTCTAAAAAGAGGAGCTCGGGCCTATGAACCATTGAGATAGCAATAGCCAGCCTTTTTTGCTGTCCTCCTGATAAACGGGAAGCGTCCGTATGCATGACTTCAGATAAACCACAAACTTGTAATATGCTTTCACCCTCATGTCGAGTCAAATTCTTCTTGTATAATGCAGCGAAGAACCTTAGGTTTTCTAACGAGTTAAGTCCCGGAAAAAAGGGGGGCGATTGAAGCTGTACACCTATATGCTTCTGGTAGTTCTTATGCCAATAGGTCACCTCACCTGAATTGGGTAATCGCAGACCGACTAGCAGCTCCACCGTTGTCGATTTGCCAGCCCCATTAGGGCCAATCAATGCAAGGATCTCACCGTGGTTCACCTCCAAATGAATATCATTTACTACAGCCCTTGAGCCATAGCGCTTGACGAGCCCCTTCGCAGATACTAATAATTGTTTCATCCTTTGCCTTCTCCTTTTCTGTTAGTCTGTTGAGCAAGAAGTAGTTCCTTTAATTTCGCTAAAAAGTCGAGCTGAATTCGGTAATGAGCATATATGTTTTCGAATGTAAGCAAAGCGAAGCTGTTTAGCTGTCCATACTCTTTTTTTAACTCCTCTCCATCTTTCATGTTTTTGTAGCTAGCTTCTATGGAGCTCTTTTGGAGATCTATAGCCTTTAAAGCATCCTCCACAGGTAGAGCCTCAATAAATGAGAGAGCCGTGTACATGCCTGTAGGGAAGAGCACAGATGAATCCTGAAGGGTAATTAGTAAGAGCTCTGTAAAGGCTTCCCTGCCTGCTGCTGTAATTTGATAGACGGCTTTAGCCCGATTTCCCGTATGTCCAATCGATTCAATTTCAACAAGCCCCTCTTTGTCTAGCTTTTTCAAAGCATGATAAATAGAGCCAGGTAATATCCCCGCCCATTGATCTGTTTGGGACTGCTGAAGCAGCTGCTGCATTTCATAGCCAGTCATTGGCTTTAACGTGAGTAATCCTAATACCATTAAACGTGTCATGATGAGCTCCTTCCTTAATGGAAATAGTTACACCAACATTATATAATCAACGTTGACTATTTGCAAGTAGATACATTAAATAGAAACCTCCCGATAAAATAAACGTAGTAAATATTAAGAACAGAAATGAACTTTTTGAAAAAGCAGAAAAAATGTCGACATTTAGTGTAAGATGGAAGGAAGTCCTTAAGACTTCAGCACCAATTGTAGGCCTAAAGCATCTAGAAAGCGGGTAAGAAAAGGAAGAGTAGGCTATTTTCTAGAAAAAGAGTTAAAAGGAGTGGAATGATGGAATTTATTATTATTGGAGCCGTAGTCCTTGTTGGTCTGTATTTAATCATTTCTTATAACAGGTTAATAAGTGTTCGAAACAGAGTACGAGAGTCCTTTCAAAGTATTGATGTATATTTACAACAGCGCTTTGATGCACTAACCCAAATTGCTGAAACTGTTGCAGCGTATTCTGATCACGAAAGAGGAACCTTGAAGGATATTACTCAGCTCAGACAATCGATCTACCCAGATATGCCCGAGGATCAAAAAATACAAATCTATAATGAGCTTGAGCGCACAGCAGCTACCATCAACGTAGAGAGGTATCCAGAGCTTAAAGCTAATGAGAACTATATCCAGCTTCAACGCACCATAAATGATCTAGAAGAAAAGATCTCTGCAAGTCGCAGAACCTTCAACGCTAATGTAACCAAATTTAATACGATGATTGAAACGATCCCCACAAACCTATTTGCTGGAATGATGGGCTTCCAAAGAAAAACCATGCTAGAAATTGATGATGCCAAGAAACAAGATGTTGATCTTAGAGGCATTCTAAGGGGGTAGACAATGTTTCCAACTTTTGAACAGATACTCCCTATTTTACGCGATCATATCCAAACTCTAGAAGATAAAAGAAGCAAAATAGTCTCAGGCTATAAAAAGTTTGGTATTGGCTTTGCCCTTGGGCTCGCCATTCTTATTCTCTGCATGGTAGCAGGCTTCTCAGGTACTTTCTTTGTGTTTCTAATCTTCATCGTATACATAGGTATTAGTGTAGGTAAGATCATGAAGCAAAAAAGAGAAATCCGAACCGAATTTAAACAGCATGTTGTTGGTAAAATTTCTACAGAGCTACTGAGACAGTGCGAGTTGCCTAATGCAACAGACAAATTTGAATATCACTGTGATTACAGGAAAAACGGTAGGATTAGAGATCAGTATATTAGAAACAGTCACCTATTTAATTTTAAGATTGATAAAACGCGTGGAGAGGATTTATTTTCAGGCAGAATCGGACTAACCGATTTTCAGTTCTCAGAGCTTGAACTGATTCAGGTAAGAACCTCTACGGACTCAAAAGGCAGAAGTACAACAAAAAATGTAACGATGTTCGATGGTATTTTGTTTGTCGCTGATTTTCACAAGGACTTTGACGGAGTTACGACTTTGAAGTCAGGTAATATTTTCAATAGAAGTGGAATTAACTCCTTGTTACAAGGAGTAGGCAATATCTTTTCCTCTCAGAAAAAGGTCACCGTGACTCTTGAAAATGAAGAATTTAATAAGGCATTCCATGTTGTTTCCACCGATGAGGTAAAAGCAAGATATCTCTTATCAGTGAGCATGCTGGAGAGGATTATGAATTTCAAAAAGAGACATCCTCATGGTATCGAGTTGTCGTTTGTAAACTCATACATGAGTATTGCTTTAGGTAAAGGAAAGGATTATTTTGAGCCTAATGTGTTTAAACCTTTTGATGGGAGTCAAGCAAGGACTGTATATGAAGATCTTTTATTCTTCTTCGGTATGATCGAAGATTTTGATCTTAATACACGGATTTGGAACAAGGCTTAAAACTTAACCCTTTTCACTTAAACAAAAGATGTGGTAAGGTTTTAGTAAAGGTAGCTTAAAGCTTGTTAAATCTTTTAATAACTATGCATTGAAAGGATGGGTTAGATGCAGTCATTCTATTACTTTCTCCACATTATTGGTGTAATTATTTGGATTGGATCTTTTATTGGATTCGGTCTTCTTCTTCGATCATTAGCCAAGAAAGAATCAGTTGAACAGCACACTCAGGTAGTCACCAAAATTGATCAGCTTGTCAAACGTCTGATACTTCCTAGTGCATTAGTGGTCATGATCTCAGGGGTCTTTCTGATTTTACCGTACGATCGTGGGTCATTGCCTTTGTATATTACACTGATGGAGCAAGCAGGCTCCTTAATTATCCTTCTTTCCATCATTGTTCTTACGATTCAAAGCAGGAAAATACAAAAGGCGTTACGTCAGCAAACGGATGGTGTAGAAGTAAGCTCTGCTAAGAAGCTAACGCTACAGGGAGTGACTGATGTCTACAGCAAGTTTATGCTTGGTTCAGCCGTTATGGCTAGTACCATCGTTGTTATTGTAAGTATGAAGATTATGTAATAAATGAGAAATAAAACGTCCAGCGTTAAGCACTAAATACGCTGGACGTTTGCATGAAATTATATTATAATATTTTATGTCGTCAGTTTTTCGGGAAGTGGCTCAGCTTGGTAGAGCACCTGGTTTGGGACCAGGGGGTCGCAGGTTCAAATCCTGTCTTCCCGACCATTATACGTATGCGGGTGTAGTTCAATGGTAGAACTCCAGCCTTCCAAGCTGGTAGCGTGGGTTCGATTCCCATCACCCGCTCCATTACTTACATACGGGAAGAGAACCCACAGTGGTCGATCATCCGTGAAGACATCGGAGAATAAGCTAAGTAGGATGC
>NZ_JAUSTY010000027.1 GCF_030813115.1 Bacillus horti
GTTTTTTAATGTCTTTTTGAATATTCCCATCACCCGCTCCATTACTTACATACGGGAAGAGAACCCACAGTGGTCGATCATCCGTGAAGACATCGGAGAATAAGCTAAGTAGGATGCACGTCAAAAATTCCGAATTATCCACGAGTCCGAAGGGCTCGTTTTTTAATGTCTTTTTGAATATTCCCATCACCCGCTCCATTACTTACATACGGGAAGAGAACCCACAGTGGTCGATCATCCGTGAAGACATCGAAGAATAAGCTAAGTAGGATGCACGTCAAAAATTCCGAATTATCCCGAGTCCGAAGGGCTCGTTTTTTAATGTCTTTTTGAATATTCCCATCACCCAAAATGGCATAAATGTAGCGAGTCCAAAAGGACTCGCTTTATTTTTTAACAAAAAGCAGATTGATTAGGAACCCCATCTACATAAAGACTCATTCCACTAGCAAAAATCTCATCAGAACTGTATAGAGTAAAACCAGAGGAGTTATAATCTAAAAAAAGCTCCTCATCGACATAGCGCTGTGTAAAGCGATCTATAAAAAAGGTTAGTTCTTCTACCTGAATCAACGTGTCATTTTTTCTAGCATCATCTACAACCAAATGAATATCCACCGTAGAGCTACATCCACCTGACATAGCCGCATCGACACGAATTCCCTTACCACCATCTATTGTATATTGACGTAGCTGTTCTAATGCAGTAGCTTTCACTTCAATATGCATAGTATTCACTACTCCTTTCTAGTAAAACATCATCTAGCCAGCTTAATCCTATTACTTACTTCCATTGTACCTTATATTACGATATTCACAAAGAACCAAATCCTTGAATGAAAGCTCTGGAGTTGAATGGTGAACATAGCAAGGCTATAATGAGTTAAAAGCTAGAAAAGCAAAAAATAGCAACAGAAGTGATGTGTAGGAGGAAGTCATGGAGAAACGTAACGCTCAGCAAACAGAAAAAGAACAAGAAAAAGAGCAGCCAAGGCTAGACGAGTTCGAGCTGATTCATCAGCTAACCCATGATTTTGTCAATTACCACCAGCATCCAGTTCCTAATGGGGACGATGCAGCTATTTATTTACCAGAGAGCGGTCAGGGTCAAATTCTATGCGTGGATATGATGGTGGAGGATATCCACTTTAAACGAGTAACCATGAGCCCGTTTCATATAGGCTATAAGGCCCTCGCGGCAAATTTGAGTGATATTGCGGCTATGGGAGGAAAACCTCACTCATTTTTAGTTGCATTAGCCATCCCGCCAAGCTGGTCACCTACCGAGCTTAAGGAAATGTACCAGGGAATGAAGAAGCTAGCGGACCAATATAAAGTAGATTTACTCGGTGGAGACACGACCTCAACAAAAGATAAATTAGTATTGAGTATCACGGCAATTGGTCAAGTTAATAAAAATACAACTCTTCTTCGTTCGAACGCAAAAGCAGGGGATGTTGTTTTTGTAACTGGATCTTTAGGAGACGCAGCAGCGGGACTAGATATCCTTTTGCAGGCTAATCAGCGTATTGAGTATGGTACAGCAGAGAAAAATAAAAATAATAAGATAGTTGATAAAGTTTATAAAAATAAGGAACAACTCATTCGAGCCCATCAGCTCCCTGAACCTCATGTTAAACAGGGTCAACTTCTTGCCTCATTAGCCCAGCGTGGTTCCATTGCCCTTAACGATATTAGTGATGGCCTTGCAAGTGAATGCTCTGAAATTGCGTCAAGTAGTAAGGTGAATATAGTGCTGAACAAGGAACGAATCCCGTTAAGTAATGAGCTTATGGCATGGGCAGAAGATCGACAAACAGACTCTCTTAAGTATGCGTTGCATGGCGGAGAGGATTATAAGCTTGTAGGTACGTTTCCAAAGGAGCTTGAAGAAGATATTATAACTACCTTCCATCAAGATAACCTCGGCATTACTATTATTGGACATGTAGAGGAAGGACATGGAGAAGTTTGGATAACGGAGAAGAATCAGCGATCGAGAATCGTCGAAAAAGGCTATAATCATTTCAACGAAACAAATAAATCAAAGAATTAAAGGATGAAAGATATGGACAATCCCCAATTTAAATATATAAGTGAATCTCCAGAGGATACTGCAAGATTAGCTGAACAGCTTGCCCAAGAGTTAAAAGGCGGGGAGGTTATTACACTAACAGGAGATTTAGGAGCGGGTAAAACAAGATTTACTCAGGGCTTAGCCGTAGGATTAGGGATCAAGAAACAAGTAAATAGCCCCACCTTTACTTTAATTAAAGAGTACCATGGAGAAAGCTTAGCCCTTTACCATATGGACGTTTATCGTATAGAGGATGAGTTCGAAGAGCTTGGTTTTGATGAATATTTCTACGGGGACGGAGTAGCCGTTATTGAATGGCCGCAGCAGATCGAAGCTCAGCTTCCACAGCAGAGGCTTGAGATCAATATACTCAAAATAAGTGATAACCAAAGAGAGGTTCAGTTCCATGCGAAGGGATCTTTGTACGAACAATTATTAACCAAGGTGATGAAAAAATGAAGCTATTAGCGATAGATACAGCAAACTGGCCTCTTGGAGTAGCGATTATGGAAGAGGGAAAATTATTAGGTGAAGTCAATACACAAGTAAGTAAAAATCACTCTATTCGACTTATGCCTACTGTGGAGTGGCTATGTGAACAGGTGCAGATACAGCCCAAAGAGTTAGATGGTATAGCTGTTGCTCAAGGTCCAGGCTCTTACACAGGTGTACGAATTGGAGTGACTACAGCAAAAACGCTGGCCTGGAGCTTAAAAATTCCTCTTCTTGGCGTATCCAGTCTACAAATTATAGCTCAGAATAGAGCTAGTTTTCCAGGTCTTATCGTCCCTCTTGTTGATGCACGAAGAGAAAGGGTTTATTGCGGAAAATATCAAAGCAAAGCTTTAGCAGATGGTTTCATTGTTCAAGGGGAGGATCGCCTAGTAGGGATAGAGGACTTATGCCATGAACTAAGCTCTACAGAGGGGCAGATTTTATTTATTGGGGAAGGTGTTCGTGTGTATAGAGAACAGCTCGAGGCAGCCTTAAAGGATAGAGCTATTTTCGCAGCAGAGGTTGAGCATCCTCCACGAGCCAGCCAGCTGGCTCATATCGCCTTTACACAATGGAAGGAAAGCTTGGAAAAGGCCGAGGATATCCATTCCTTTTCTCCAGAATATCTGCAGCTAGCCGAGGCGGAAGCAACATGGCAGAAAAACAATCGATGAATAAGCCCTATTTTCGCTTCATGACGGTCCATGATATTCCCCATGTGATGGAGGTTGAGAACGCTGCGTTTACTGTCCCGTGGAGTGAGGATGCCTTTTATAATGAACTGCTCAATAATCATTTTGCTAAATATATCGTTGCCGTGGATGAAGAACGTATTGTGGGTTATTGTGGAGTGTGGCTCATTGTCGATGAAGCGCATATTACTAATGTAGCTGTCCATCCCGATTATCAAGGGAAGAAAATTGGGAAGCAATTAATGCAAGAAATCATTGAGATATCTAAACACTTAAGTGCCGTTCGGATGACGCTTGAGGTTAGAGTATCCAATCATGCAGCACAAAGACTTTATCAGAGCTTCGGCTTTGAAATCCAAGGCGTCCGCAAGCAGTATTATTCAGACAATAAAGAGGATGCTTACATAATGTGGGTGAATTTATCATGAGACAAAAATCTTATCAAGAAGTGAAACAGCAAACGAATCCAGAAGAGATTCAACAAATAAATCAATCCGATCAATCTTCTCAACAAAAAATCAAACCTTCCATATGTATTTTAGGGATTGAAACGAGCTGTGATGAAACAGCAGTTGCTGTTGTTGAGGATGGAAAAACGATATTATCCAATATTGTAGCTACACAAATGGACGTCCACAAACGCTTTGGGGGCGTTGTCCCTGAAGTTGCTTCAAGAGCCCATGTGGAACAGATGACCATCGTGATAGAGGAGGCATTACAGCAGGCGAATCGTACAATTGAACAGGTGGATGCAATTGCTGTTACGAAAGGACCGGGATTAGTTGGTGCTCTTCTGATAGGTGTTGCTGCGGCAAAGGCACTTTCCTTTGCCCACGGTATTCCACTTATCGGTGTTCATCATATAGCTGGTCATATTTATGCAAATCGGCTAGTTGAAGAGCTAGAGTTTCCATGTCTAGCTTTAGTCGTGTCAGGAGGGCATACTGAAATTATCCTGATGAAGGAGCATGGGAGCTATGAAACATTAGGTGAGACTAGGGATGATGCAGCCGGAGAAGCTTACGACAAGGTAGCCCGGGCTTTAGAGCTTCCCTACCCAGGAGGTCCACATATTGATAAACTAGCTCAGCAGGGGAAAGCGACAATCCCTTTTCCTCGCTCCTGGCTAGAGCCCGATTCTTATGACTTCAGCTTTAGTGGATTGAAGTCAGCGGTGCTTAATCATCTGCACAATACTCGTCAGCGTGGGGAGCAGATAATAAAGGAAGAAGTTGCTGCTAGCTTTCAAGAAAGTGTGGTAGACGTGCTAGTGACCAAAACAATGAAGGCTGCTCAACAGTATGGGGTCAAACAAATCCTACTAGCGGGTGGAGTAGCAGCAAACCAAGGATTACGTAGTCAGTTATCCACAACCTGTCAACAACAGGGCTATCCTTTGATAATCCCTCCTATGTCACTATGTACCGACAATGCAGCAATGATTGCAGCAGCAGGATATATTGAATGGGAAAAAGGAACGCGTGATCAAATGGGTCTTAATGCTTATCCGGGACTTGATTTGTAGCAGTTTTTAGTTCTATACACATACTTATACACACTTTGTTAACAACCTGTGGATAATACATCCTCAGGTTGTTATTTTTGTGGATAAGAACTGAGAGAGTATGAATACTCTTTTCCCAAGGTACACTAAGCTGTGAGTAATCATGTTAGTAATTCTTGTAGCGCCATGTGTAAAATAATCAAATAATAATATATGAAAGCATAGATTGCCCTATAATACGGTGGAAGGAAGGGGAAGAGCGGATGAGTCAACCATTCAAAAGATTATATAGATCATGCAAGCTTTGGAAGGTAACTCTTGCTAATCTAGTTCTTTTAGTTGTGATGGTTCTATTCTCTCCTTATAGCCTTGCTTTAAGTGAATCGCCGATAAATATAGAACTAGTCCAACAGGAAAGCTTTGAGCGGAGCCAGATACACTCTAGCAGTAAAGACAATCACCTCTTACTTATTCTTCTCCCTGGTTTATCCATGGAGAATATGGATTTATTAACTCCTTGGCTTCCAGATAAAATATTAGAACATGGTCAGCTAGGAGCCATGACCCTACGAACAGCTAGTGGTTTAAACAATCAGCATACGTTAGTGACCTTATCGACGGGACAGTATGAAAGGCTTGTAGGGGGGTGGAATGCATTTCATATTAATGAGCAGTTAGAGGATGGATTAACGGCAGGTCAAAGCTACACACAACGGAGTGGAAGGAATCCTATGGGGCCAATTGTCCATCCCTTGCTTTATAAGTGGCAAAATGAATGGGAAGAGGAGCAGAATTACCGACAACAGCCTGAATGGCTTGGAGAGCTCCTCCAAGAGCAAGGAGTTTACACGGTAGCTTTCGGAAACAGTGATATTGGGGAAACGAAAAAAAGGCGGGCTCCTATGCTAGTGATGAATAAAGAAGGGCAAGCACAGGGGCTAGTTTCAAAAGAAATTCTGCAATTCACCCCGTCATTTCCCACAGGATATCGCTCGGATTGGGGAAAGCTTCAGGAAGCCATTGATAGAGTATGGCAGGAGCACTCCTCAACATTTACCGTTGTAGAGCTTGGAGACATAGAAAGAATGAATTCAATGTTTAAGGAAATGGAAAAAAATCATTTTCAAGAAGTGATGCAGCAATGGTGCTTTGAACTGGGACAGTGGCTACAAGCCCTACTGAACAAAGAGGCTATCCAGCCATCTATTATGCTGGTCTCTCCATGGGTTTCTGCAGAAGCACAAGAGGGAGGGCGTTTATTGGCGCCCATTCTTTTTTGGGAGCAAGAGCAGCCCTCAGGTTTATTAACATCAATAACCACGAAACAGACCGGGATTGTGACAAACCTAGATATGGCACCAACTATTTTAGCTAAGTTTAATGTACAAAAACCTTTAGGGATGGTTGGGCAGCCGATAGAATCGATAAGCGCCAAACGGTCATCGGATTCATTAGTTCAATCATTAGAAAAGCTTCAGGAATCAGGAAAGTTAAGTCAACCCTTTGATGCGGGTGAAGAACTACATAGTGAGAAGATATATATAAACGATTGGAAATCTGATCTATCTTATATGTTCACTATCTATGATAAAAGAAGGTCGGTTATTACCACCTTTTTAACGACTGTCATATTAACTCTTCTTGCTTCAACAGCGTACTGGTGGTTCTATCGTTATGCTCATGGAGCAAAAGTATTACAATGGGTGGTAGGAGCAATTTTACTATCTCCTCTGTTTTTCCTGTGGTTTACGCCACTCATTCAATATATGAATGAACATTTGTGGATCAGTATTCTATTTGCTAGCGCTTTATGCACAAGCTTCATCTTATACAGATTACTATCTCCCTCTATATGTATGGCTGCTATTTGCTTGTTGAATGCGACTGCTTTAGGCTGGGATATCGTACAGGGAAGTGAATGGATGAAGCGATCATTCTTAGGCTATGATGCTATAATTGGAGCGCGATTCTACGGTATTGGAAATGAATACGCTGGAATCTTGTTAGGAGCCTCTATTATGGGAGTAACATCCTTATATGCTGGATTGTCTAAAAGGTTGGAAAGAAGGTTAGAGAAAAAGTGGATATACCTCATCCTGACAAGCGTGGGTTATCTCATTCTGTTGTTTCTAGTTGGAGCGCCTTCTTTTGGTACGAATGCTGGGGCAACCTTAGCTTTTCTTATTACCTTCCCCGTCGCACAGCTTCTCCTTTTTCAATATAGAGTCAAACTAAAGCAAATCATGATCATTGGGAGCTGCTTTCTTGGTGGGTTTGTCTTATTTATTTTCATGCATTTACAAGGGGAGCATACTCATGTTAACACTTTGCTCCAAGCTTTGCTACAAGGAGAGTGGGGAATACTCTTTGAGATGATTAACCGCAAATGGAGCATGAATATGAAGCTTATCAAAGTTTCACTATGGGGCAAGGTTTTTGTAACGAGTTTATTTGTCATGCTGTTCTTTTTCTTTAGAGATAGGAAAACAGAAGAAGATAAAGGAGAGCAGGAAATATGGCTGAATGGCTTTCGAGCTATTATTTTGGGAGCTATCTTACTTTTGCTGATTAATGATTCTGGAATTGTGGCTGCCGCTACGACGATGCTCTATGTGACCTTTCCTTTGATTTATTTAAAGCTGAATGAAAAGCTAGAAGGCATGCAGCAAAAAGAGTAATGAAGCAGGAACGAAGTAAAAAGTGCTATAAATCAAAGCAAGAAACGAAGTGAGAAGTGTATCAAGAACTAGAGCTAGCACATGACAAGAACCAGAGCAAAAGAGGAATAGGACTCTCGTTCACTGATGAAACGAGAGTCCTGTATATGCTTGTTTATGCTCTTATCTCGTTCTTTCTGTCTTAATCCTGATTCAATGCGGCCTCAAGCTCTTCCCAATCTGCATAGGTTTTTTCAAGCTTTTGCTTCGCTTCATCTAATTCATCTTGAATAGCCATGACTCGCTCATGATCCTGATAGACCTCAGGGTCACAGAGCTGTTCCTCATGCTGCTGAATCTGCTTTTCCAACGCTTCTATTTCTACCTCAGCCTGCTCAAGCTTACGAGTAAGCTGTCTTTCAAGCTTCTTTCGTTCTTTCGCTTCCTCGTAGGCTTCCTTATCACTTTGCCCCTTGGACGAATCGGTAGAGCCGTCCTTAGAGGAGCTTGCGAAAGAAGAAGGCTGAGAGGCAGCGGCCGCCAGCTCAATTTCCTTCAGTTCTTTTTTCTTCTCTACATAGTAGTTATAATCTCCTAAGTACAGCTTCACACCTGTCGGATTCAGCTCTAAAACTTTGGTAGCGATTCGATTTAGGAAATATCGATCATGGGAAACAAACAGGATCGTTCCAGGGTAATTGACAAGACTCTGCTCTAATACCTCTTTACTATAGATATCTAAGTGGTTGGTAGGCTCATCTAACACAAGAAGATTTGCTTTGATTAGCATAAGTCTGGCTAGCGCTAAGCGCGCTTTTTCCCCACCAGACAGCTCCCTGACGATCTTATTAACATCCTCGCCGGTGAATAGGAATTGACCTAACAGACCTCGAACATCTCGTTCAAGCATATGAGGGTAATCATCCCAAATTTCTTGTAGAACAGACTTAGATGGATTAAGCTGTTGCTGCTCCTGTTCATAAAAAGCAACGGAAACGTTAGTCCCTTTTTGCATCGTTCCTGCTAAGGCCTTCTGCTGACCAAGTATCGTTTTTAATAAAGTAGACTTTCCTATACCGTTAGGACCAACAATGGCAATGGAGTCTTCACGAAACGCCTGAAAGGATATATTTTGAGATAATGGGGCGTAGCCCTCATAACCGATAGCAAGCTCTTCCACCTTTAGCACGTCATTGCCGCTTTGACGATCAATATCGAAGGAGAAGGAGGTTCGTTTCAAATCTCCATCGGGTTGGTCCATTCGCTCCATTCTCTCCAATGCCTTCCGCCTGCTTTGGGCTCTTTTCGTCGTAGAGGCACGGGCTAAATTTCGCTGGACAAAGTCCTCCATTTGGTTAATCTCTTTTTGCTGCTTGCGGAACATTTTCATTTGCTGCTCATAGTTGGCCGCTTTTTGTTCGAGAAAGTGGTCATAATTCCCGTGGTATTTTGTAGCTTTATGCCGTTCAATTTCATAGATTACATTCACTAAGGCGTTTAGAAAATAACGATCATGGGAGACAATCAGTATACCGCCCTGATAGCTTTGCAAATGCTGCTCTAGCCAAGCCATTGTCTCTAAATCTAAATAGTTGGTCGGCTCGTCCAGAATGAGTACATCTGGCTTCTGAAGAAGAAGCTTAGCTAACGCTAGCCTAGTTTTTTGCCCCCCACTTAAAGAAGACACAGGATCATTATAATTTTTATCCGAAAAACCAAAGCCATGGAGCACGTTTCGAATTAAAGCCTCGTACTGGTAGCCATCATTCAGCTTAAATGCTTCACTAATTCTGGCATAGTCCGCCATAATTTTTTCATAAACAGTGGTTTGCTCGATGACCTGTGGATCAGAAAGCTTTTGCTCTAAGTCTCGCAGCTCCTTCTCCTGTTCAATAACCTCACGAAAAACACGCTTCATCTCATCCCAAATGGAAAGCTCTGATTCAAGCCCACTCGTTTGAGAGAGATAGCCGATGGTCGCGTCCTTCGCCTTCATTATCTCACCTTCATTAAAGCTCATTTCTCCAATTAGAATTTTGATTAGGGTAGATTTTCCTGCTCCGTTTACGCCAACGAGCCCCACTCGTTCTCCCTTGCGAATCTCTAGCTGTATATTTGATAAAATGGGGGTTACCCCAAATGATTTAGATATATTATGCGCTTGTAATAGTATCACTAGTTTTCACCTCTGATTTCTCCCTTTAGTGTAACCTAGGTATGTAGTTGCTTCAACTATGATAAGAAAAACTTGGCTTATCGTAAATTCATGGTGAAAGCCTAGTTTCTCTAGCACATTATCTACCTCTAAATGTATTCAGATCGTATAAAATTCACAAATTTATCATTTGTCCTTAAAAGAGGACAAGACATCGTTTGTGAAATCGTGTACAATAATGACAGATCCATTTCAAGGAGGAAATCAGGTGGATTCATTTACACATTTTAATGAGCAGGGCCGAGCCAAAATGGTCGATATCTCAGAAAAAAAACAGACATCTAGATCGGCAGTGGCCGTTACTCAGGTTAAGATGACGAAGCTTGCCTTCGATCAGGTACAGGCTGGTAAGGTGGGTAAAGGAGACGTGTTGGCAGTGGCGCAGGTTGCTGCGATTATGGCGGCCAAACAAACCTCAAACATCGTGCCGATGTGCCATCCGTTATCGTTAACGGGTGTAGATATTCGCTTTGATCTAGAGGCTACCGATCAGGAAGGGCTGATCAAGGTTGAAGCAGAGGTCAAAACAACAGGTAAAACAGGTGTGGAGATGGAAGCGTTAACGGCAGCGTCCGTATGTGCTCTAACGATTTATGACATGTGCAAGGCTATAGATAAAGACATGGTCATTGGACCTACTTATGTAACGTCTAAAACGGGTGGGAAAAGTGGAGACTACCATAGAAATCCAACAAAAGGGGGAGCCTAAGGGAATGTGGAAGGTTGCTTTAATTACAGCAAGTAACAGTGCTTCAAGAGGAGAGAAAGAGGACGACAGTGGCCCGGTTATTCAGGAGCTGATTCAAAGAGAGTTGTCCTGTGAAGTGATGGGATATCGTGTGCTCCCGGATTGTATAGAAACATTAAAGGAAAACATGATTGAGCTCATTGATCGACATAAAGCAGATTTGCTCATTACCATAGGTGGGACTAGTGTAAGTCCCGAGGATGTAACTCCAGAAGCAACCCGTCAAGTGATTGACCGTGCCATTCCTGGAATGGCTGAGGAAATGAGACGTAAAGCACTTGAGTTAACAAGATACGCAATGCTTACTCGTGCTCTTTGTGGAACAAGAGGGAACGCGTTAATTATTAACTTGCCAGGAACTGCTCAGGCAGCGAAATACTGCTTAGAGTCTGTGATGGATCAGTTAGATAACGCCTTATTGATTCTACACGGAAAGAAACGTGAGGTATTAAATTTGGGAGGCGAAAGTGAATGAAACATCAGCCTATTCCCCAAGCAACGGCGAAGAGGCTGCCTTTATACTATCGCTTTTTAGAGAACTTATATAAAACAGGAAAGCAGAGAGTATCTTCGACTGAGCTTAGTGAAGCTGTAAAAGTTGATGCAGCAACTATTCGTAGAGATTTTTCTTGCTTTGGTGCACTAGGGAAAAAGGGCTACGGATACAATGTGAGTTACCTTCTTCAATTTTTTAGGCAGATTTTAAGTCAGGATCATGAAGCAAAGGTGGCCTTAATTGGAGTTGGAAATTTAGGAACGGCTCTGTTAAACTATAACTTTCAGAAGAATAATAATATCAAGATTGACCGAGCTTATGATGTGAACCCGGACAAAATTGGGCAGACTATAAGCGATGTGCAAGTTTACGCTATAGATGATATAACAAAAGGGAGTCTAAATGATTACGAAATCGCTATTCTAACGGTTCCCGCTCCAGTGGCTCAGAAGACAACAGATCAGCTGATTGAAGCAGGTATTCAAGGGATTTTGAATTTTACGCCAGCTAGATTAGATGTTCCAGAGGATATTCGAGTTCATCACATTGATTTATCTGTTGAGCTACAATCCTTATTATACTTTTTGAAGCATTATCCTAATGAAGAAGGGGTCAGCCCTACCGGAGGTGAATAACTATGGGACCAATTGGACCAGTCAGTCTAGTCTTAATTATTTTAGCAGCGTTATTAATTTTCGGACCAAGCAAGCTTCCTGAGCTAGGAAAAGCGTTTGGTAAAACACTTCGCGAGTTCAAGAATGCAACAAACGGCTTAGCGGATGACGACACAAAAAAAGTTGACTCAGATAATGATCAACCGAATGAAACTAAACAAGGCTGATAATAGATCGAATGCCGTCTATTCATAGCTCAGTTTTTACAAGGTACACAGAGGCTATAGATACAACGTGATAATGAAAATTTAGTCGTAAGGAAGGATTATGCATGGCAAAACAAACGCAAATGACCATGTGGGATCATATAGGAGAGCTAAGAAAACGTCTAATCTATGTGTTGATCGTTTTCGTTGTCTCCATGCTAATCGGTTTTTTCTTCGCAGAGGAAGCCGTTTCTTTTTTGAAGGCACAGGTAGCGGACCAGCTAGAATTAGCTGTTTTTTCACCGACGGATGCTTTTAAGGTTTATCTACAATTTGCTATAGCGGTAGCATTGATTATAACCTTACCGTTTGTGCTGTATCATATTTGGGCATTTGTCCGCCCAGGTTTAACAAGTCAAGAGAGAAAGCTGACTCTAAGCTATATTCCAGGTGGAGCTGTACTCTTTTTAATGGGATTATCCTTTGGGTACTTTCTGTTATTTCCCTTTGTCCTAAGCTTTATGACCGGTATTGCGACACAACTCGGGGCAAATGAATTATATGGAATGGCTCAATATTTTGGCTTTTTATTTGCTTTAGTGATTCCCTTCGGATTCATCTTTCAAATGCCTTTGATTATCTTGTTTTTAACTAGCTTAGGGATTATTACACCAATATTTCTACGGAAAATTAGAAAATTTGCTTACTTTGCTCTTTTTGTTCTGGCAGCTGTCATTACACCACCAGAGCTACTTTCCCACTTGCTTGTTACTTTACCGCTAATTCTTCTATATGAGATTAGCATTTGGTTCTCTAGCGTAGCCTATCGCAGAGTTCTGAAAAACAAAGAGCAGGCATATGATCAATAGAAAATGAAAAATAAATCACCTACTCCCTTTCGAGCAAGGTGAATTTTTTTGTAGAAGCATAATTTTTGAGCAAGATAGAGCGTTTTGTCATTTGAACTTAGCGAATGGGCAAAGTTTTTCTAAAAAAAGTCGGTAAAATACTTGCAAATTGATTCACAACTGATTATCATAATAGATGTTAGCACTCAACTTAAGAGAGTGCTAATAAATCCTCAAAATTAAAATTGATTGAAAAAACCATATAAGGAGGGTGTATGACTATGTTAAAGCCATTAGGCGATCGTGTTGTCATTGAAGCAATTGAAAAAGAAGAAACAACAGCTAGCGGGATTGTACTTCCAGATTCAGCGAAGGAAAAGCCGCAAGAGGGTAAAGTTGTTGCTGTAGGTAGCGGACGCTTTGAAAATGGAGAGCGTGTTGCTTTAGAAGTGAAAGAAGGAGATAAAATTATCTTCTCTAAGTACGCTGGCACAGAAGTAAAGGTTGGCAGCAAAGAGCTTCTAGTATTAAGAGAAAGTGACATCCTAGCGATAATTGAATAGTTAGATTGTACCTTACGTTATATGCTTAAACGATATACATGCTAGGGGATAGCCCTACATAGAATTTAAAGGAGGCGAATGACAATGGCTAAAGATATTAAATTTAGTGAATCCGCACGTCGCTCTATGCTTCGTGGTGTGGACGCTTTAGCAGACGCTGTAAAAGTAACATTAGGACCAAAGGGCCGTAATGTTGTATTAGAAAAGAAATTTGGATCTCCATTGATCACAAATGATGGGGTAACAATTGCTAAGGAAATTGAACTAGAAGACGCTTTCGAAAATATGGGAGCTAAGCTAGTTGCAGAAGTAGCAAGCAAAACAAACGATGTTGCCGGTGACGGTACGACAACAGCTACAGTTCTTGCTCAAGCGATTATTCGTGAAGGCTTAAAGAACGTAACAGCTGGTGCTAACCCAATGGCACTTAAAAAAGGAATTGAAAAAGCAGTTCGTGCTGCTGTGGAAGAAATCCAAAACATTTCTAAGCCTGTTCAAGGTAAAGACTCTATCGCTCAGCTAGCGTCTATTTCTTCTGCTGATGAAGAAGTAGGACAATTAATCGCTGAAGCTATGGAGAAAGTAGGAAATGACGGAGTTATTACAATCGAAGAGTCCAAAGGATTCTTAACAGAGCTTGAAGTGGTTGAAGGAATGCAGTTTGACCGTGGATACTCTTCTCCATACATGGTAACAAACACAGATAAAATGGAAGCTGTCCTAGACAATCCATATATCTTAATCACAGATAAAAAGATCACGAACATCCAAGAGGTACTACCTGTTCTTGAGCAAGTTGTTCAACAAGGTAAGCCACTTTTAATCATTGCTGAGGATGTAGAAGGCGAAGCGTTAGCTACATTAGTAGTAAACAAATTACGCGGAACATTCAACGCAGTAGCGGTTAAAGCTCCTGGCTTTGGTGACCGTCGTAAAGCAATGCTAGAGGATATCTCTATCCTAACTGGCGGTGAAGTGATCACTGAAGAGCTAGGATTAGATCTTAAATCTGCAAACATCGGTCAATTAGGTACAGCTAGCAAGGTTGTGGTAACGAAAGAAAACACAACAATTGTTGAAGGTGCTGGAAACTCTGAGCAAATTGCTGCTCGTGTAAACCAAATCCGTGCTCAAATCGAAGACACAACGTCTGAGTTTGATAAAGAAAAGCTACAAGAGCGTTTAGCTAAATTAGCTGGTGGAGTAGCTGTAATCAAGGTTGGTGCTGCTACAGAAACTGAGCTTAAAGAGAAAAAGCTTCGCATTGAAGATGCCCTAAACACTTCTCGCGCTGGTGTAGAAGAAGGAATGGTATCTGGTGGAGGTACAGCTCTTGTTAACGTGATCTCTGCTGTACAAAAAGTAGAGGCTGATGGTGATGTGCAAACAGGTGTGAATATCGTTCTTCGTGCTTTAGAAGAGCCAGTTCGCCAAATCGCACAAAACGCTGGTCTTGAAGGATCTGTTATCGTTGAGCGCTTGAAGAAGGAAGATATCGGAATCGGCTTCAACGCAGCAACGGGTGAGTGGGTAAACATGATGGACGCAGGTATTGTAGACCCTGCTAAAGTTACACGTTCTGCTCTTCAAAACGCTGCTTCCGTATCCGCTATGTTCTTAACAACTGAAGCTGTTATCGCTGATAAGCCAGAGGAAAACGCTGGCGGCGGCATGCCTGATATGGGCGGCATGGGCGGTATGGGTGGAATGGGCGGCATGATGTAGTCATACGCTCACGAAACCTTGATATATAAGGTTTAAGGCTCCTTCGGGAGCCTTTTTTGATAAAAACATTGCATTAAAGTAGGTTTTACTCCATGGTCGGTTAGAGCATAAGTAGTAGAAAAGGTACTAAACATAATAAAACAAAAACTATTTACCAAGGCTCTCTTTGTGATACTTTTCAACGGTATCTCCTCTTTTGGATAAAACATTTAAAGCAGCTTCACTTTCACCAAGTTTGCGAAGTTCATCTAAAGGGAGACGACGATGAAAATAATTATCAAGTTGAATAAAGCAGTCTACCGATCGATAGTGGAAATCAGTATTGTTAGATACAAGTCCTTTATAATACCAATAGAAAGCTAAGTTCCAACCGCTTAGCTTCTCAAGGTTAATTTGATTAAGTCTCTCCTCAGCGACTAAAGGTTTCCCTATTTTAATGTGATAGAAGATATAATTTGAAGTATATGTATTGTACTCATCTAAGTTATGTGGATTTGGAGGTTCTTGTTTTTCCCAGATAGACTCCCAGTATAGTTTAGTAAATGTCGTATTTATTTTATGCTCCTCAAGAGATTTATCATTCTTCTGTTTAGAAAAGTAGATATAGGCTTTCTTAAAGAAGTAGCTAGACATGTGATAGTCGTCCAACATATATGAGTAAGCTAATTGATAATAAGCTCTACCTATTGAAAGTTCGAAGAAGGTATTTTCTTTAATTACCAAATGACTGTACTCTCTTGCTTTATCAGGTTTATTTTGATAGAGATAGATAACACATATCATTAATCTTAAGCGAATTTTAAAGGCTGTTCTAATAAAGCTGCTTTTGATTTTTTTAATCTTTTTTTCTAAATCACGTATATGTAAAGCTAGAGAGTGGTATTCCCGTAACTCGTAATAAAGATACCCCTTAACAATAGACTTAAGAATCTGCATTTCTTACTCTTTGGGTTTAAACATTTCTACTTCATTAAGTCTTTCAAAAGGTTCTACTGTCGATGAGTAGTTGGGATGAAGCAAACGATACATGTTAGCCCACTCTTTGTCTGTAGGGTTTGCTGATTGTGATAATTCTTCTAGGATAATATTAAACAGTTCATGAAGATGGTTCATGGAGCAGTACTCTAAGGAGTAGCGCAAGTTTCTTGATTTCTGAGTAACCATAAAGTCACTCATGATTTCAATCTCTTCGTTCGGGTATAGGAATTTCACTAGTTTTAAGGCAGCTTCAAAATTAGCCCTCATATCCGTGGAGAAACCTTGACATAGATGATTCACTTAAACCAGAGATATGTGATAGCTTGCGTTGATCAATGTTATTCTGCTTTTCAAGAGTCTGAATGGTACGCGCTCGAAGCATATTCTTTCCCCCTTAATTTAACGTTCAGTCTAAATCAAAATAAAAAGCCCAGTTAGGGCTTAGTTTATTCTATAACTTGAATGCACTACATACCTATAATGGCATATTCGTTTGAAGAGTAAATTTATTACTCAGTATCATAGCATTGTAAAGTAGGTTTTTCATTTAGATAAGTAATCTCGCAACTTGGTTTAGATGGCACTGATGTAGAGGAAACACCAGGTCCTCCAGATGGACCAGCAAGAGCTAGTAAACTGCTAGACAAAAAAAGGAATAGGGCCAGCTTGCTAGCTATAATTAGCCTTATAATCTTTGTCAATATAATCTCCCTTTCTTGATAAAAGTTTTAATGCTATTTCATTTTCACCAAGCTTTTGAAGTTCAGCTAAGGGGAGCCTTTGATGAAAGTAATCATCTAGTTTAATAAAGTAGGATACAGAACGATAGTAACAGTCCACATCATTTGTTAAAAGCCCTTTATAATACCAATAGAAGGCAAGTTCCCAATGACTTCGTCCTGTTAAATCAACGTCATCTAGTAGCTGCTTCGCTCGTAATGAATCACCTAAACGAATTAGATAATAAATGTTGTTTAGTTCATATCTGTTGTAATCATTAATATAGTCTGTGCAGTTACTAATGGGTTGATCTAATTTCCAGAATAATTTAAGGAAAGTTAGATTAATCTTAATGTCTTCTATTTCCCTAATGTTCTTCTGAACAGTAAAAAAAGTTAGAGCTTCTTTTAAATACATGATTGATTGGTCGTAATCATCCAACATGTACGAATAGCCTAATTGATTATAGGCTCTCCCCTTTACCTTTTCAAAATAGTTCTGGTTAAGAACTGAAAAACTAAATTCCCTTGCTTTTTCAAGATTATTTGAATAAAGATGAACCACACTCATCAATAATCCAAGACGAACCCTAAAAGTATCTTTAATAAAACTACTTTTAACTTTTCTTATCTTTGCTTCTACGTCTAAAGTATGTAGAACCAGTGCCTGATATTCCCTCAAATCATAGTAAAGATGACCTTTAACAATAGACTTAAGAATCTGCATCTCTAGCTCTTTGGGTTTAAACATTTCTACTTGATGAAGTCTCTCAAGAGGATCAGCTGTAGATGAAAAGCTAGGATGAAGCAAACGGTACATACTAGCCCATTCTTTATCTGTGCGGTTTTCAGATTGGGATAATTCTTCTAGGATGATGTCAAAAGGTGCTTGTAGATGATTCAAGGAGCAGTATTCTAAGGAGAAGCGTAAATTTCTGGATTTTTGAGTAATCATATACTCTGTCATGATCTCTAGCTCTTCTGCTGGGTATAGATATTTCACCATTTTAAAAACAGCCTCGAAGTTAGCCTCCTCAAATCCGTGTAGAAACCTAGAGATGGAAGATTCACTTAATCCAGCAATACGAGATAGCTTACGTTGATCTATGTTGTTCTGCTTTTCAAGAGTTTGGACGATACGCTCTCGAAGCATGTTAATTTCCCCCTTAAGTATAGCATCAAAAGCTTTATTTTTCACTATATTTTGAAATTTTAACCTTTTAATTTCAGGATACAAATATTCCCTCATTGAGTCAACCATATTTGGCGCAAGTTGCTTGTAATTAGTAAATTTGTCGAATTGGGAAAAGAACAAACATAAACACAGAAGTAAATAATTGCAGAGGTTAAGGAGGACAAGTAGAGTGTATACAATTAAGACTAAGCCGATTGCAAGTATAATTTCGGCATGTTATTATTAAACTAGAAATAAGGACGGCGAGCCATGCCGTCCCTAGCACAACACTTGGGTGGGATTACCTCCAAGGAAAAATGATCTGAAGCGTAACCCGTCACCTGGCTGCTAACCTGGGCGGGTTATTTTCGTTTTAAATAAGTAAGAACAGCAAGGAAGAACATTACAAGGAGGGTATAGCATGCAGAAACATTTGGTTGCAATGGGTGATAGCCTAACAGAAGGAATAGGCGATGAAGTGAAAGATGTTCAATTAAAAAGCTGGGTAGCTCATTTTGCAGAATTCCACCAGCCTGCTCTAAAAGTAACAAATCTTGCAAAGAGAGGATTGCTATCTCATCAAATCCGATCTACACAATTAGAAGAGACGCTTAGTCATAATCCAGATATAGTAAGTCTGATTGCTGGAGGAAATGATGTTTTAAAAGATGGGTGGAACCCTGAGCAATACCAAGTTGATATGGAGTTTATGGTGCAGCAATTAACACAACAACGACCAGATGTCGCAATCATGACTAGTACTCTTCCTGACTTCACTTTAAGGCTCCCTTTACCCAGTGAAAAGAAAAAGATAATGAAAGAACAACTTCTTGAAGCAAATGAAATCATTCGTTCAATAGGAGAACGTCATGATCTCTTGCTCATTGACTTTTGGAATCATCCCCTTTCTCAGGAACCAACCGTTTGGTCTCAAGATTTAGTTCATCCAAATTCAGTAGGGTATCAAGAGATAGGTAAGATAGTTTACAAAGAGTATGCTCAATGGCAAGAAAAGAAATAGTATCCTAGTGATTTAAACCATAGAAGCTACAGATCTTTTAAGCTAACGTTTAGGCCCCACTTAAAGTCAGATGCTATTTTATAGCCCAAGAATAATTCCTAATTCAACAAGCAATTCCTCGTGAACAACCGTAGGATTGAGGTCATGTTATAATAATGAAGAAAGTAAGACTAGCTAAAAAAACATCATTAAGATGATCAGAGGAATAGCTATATGATAAGTACAGACGAAAAAAAGCTGAAAGATTGGTTGAAAGGCTCACCTATGGAGCTAACGACTTTTATACAACTGTCCATTACTTTAACGGAGATGGTGCACCGTATGCATCAACAAACTGCGTTTAGTGGTGGATTAAGTCCTTCAAATATTAGCATCCATCCGAATGCCAAACAGGCGAAGCTAATGGCGAGCGTTGAATCGGATGCTACCTATCAATCTCCTGAGCATACGGGTCGCATCAACCGTATACCGGACAGGCGTAGCGATCTTTATACACTTGGCGTCCTATTCTATGAAATGCTGAGCGGAGAAATGCCGTTTGCACCGAAGGATGAGGAAGACTGGGCGTTCGTACATATTTCTGCGTCACCGCAGCCCTTGTGTGGGATCAATCCTGAATGGAAGGGACCACTTCAATCTATTATTTTAAAATTGCTATCGAAGTCACCTGAGGATCGTTATCAGAGTTCCTACGGTTTGCTTTGTGATCTGAAGCAATGTGATAAAATGCTGAAGCAGAACAGGACAATTCTACCTTTTGAGATCGGGTTCTCTGACAAAATGAGTACGTTCCGAATACCAGAAACCTTGTATGGACGTAGTACAGAAATGGATCAGCTGAAAACTGGATTTGAACAGGCAGCAGCTGGATCTGCTGTATTACGTTGGGTTACTGGTAATTCTGGAATCGGCAAGACTACCCTTATTCGGAGCTTTCAGCCATTCGTTGCCGGTAGAGGCGGAAGGTTTGTAGATGGGGCGTGCTCTGCTGAGCGAAAGAGTATGTCCTTTGAGCCTATTTTACAGGCATTACGGCAATGGATGGAGCAAATTTATAGTGATTCTCTATTATACCTAGAACTGGTGCGAAAAAGATTCAACACCTTCTCCGAGCAAGAGAAAAAGATCATTATGGATTTCTTGCCAGAAGCTAAATTACTGCTGGACAACGTACCAAAAGAACAGCCCCCACTTAACACTGAATCTCAGGTTCGTTTTGGAGAATTGTTGCCTAGTTTAATTCGTTGTCTTTCTGAAAGCAAGGCGCCACTGGTCATATTTCTTGATAACTTACAATGGGCTGACACAGACATGTTTTCAGTTCTCCGCACCTTACTTCATGAGGAAGAAGTACCTGGATTGATGATCATTGGTGCATATCGCACAGAACGAAGCCATGGTTTGGACAATGGTAACAATAAGGAGGATAATGAGCAACTGCCAGAAACCCCTTGGTCCTCTACACTAGAAACTCGGTCAGTGGAGCAGGTTAATCTCTATGCCTTGGTGTACGAAGATGTGAGACAGTATATATCTGATTTAATGCATGAAGATACAGCAAGGATTCGCCTGTTTGCTCGATCCGTTTATCATCAAACTGGAGGGAATCCAGGGACTCTGCGGCATCTATTGGAAAGCTGGAGACGTGAGAGTAAGCTGAGCTTCGATGATGAGAAGCATCGATGGAGCTGGGATGAAGAGATCCTTCGACAATTCAGCGACACAGAGGGAAGTCAGCTTCTCATCAAGGCTAGCTTTGACCGGCTTTCGGAAGAAACAATGCTACTTCTAGCGATTGCAGCGACTATTGGGCCAAGTTTTCGACTTTCGCTATTAGCCCAGGTAAGTGGTTACACAACTAATGATGTGCTTAGACTACTGCATGCCGCTGAATTAGAAGGCTTGATTGGACGAGAGGATGATACAGAAGCGGGAGACAAAGAGGAAAGTCTCTATCTGTTTCTGCATGATCAGGTACAGCAGCTAATGTATGCGAGGTATGCTGAGAGAAACACAGAATGGCATCTACAGATTGGAAAGCAGCTGTTGCAGAGTTACCCGAAGAGGGTCAGTGAAATGCTTTTTGAAGTGGTTAATCAGTTGAATCTGGGGATGGAAAAGATGACACGGGAAGAGAGGCAGGAGCTTGCCGAGTATAATTTTCAGGCAGGCTCTAAAGCCCTTTCTATTGCCAACTTTTCTCAAGCAAGGGAGTATTATGAGGTGGGTTTAGATATTGTCTCAGATCAAGAGATTGAGTCTGGCTCGGTTGTTTATAACCTGATGCGTGGATTAGCCCAATGTAAGTATATGTGCAGAGACATCGACTCAGCAAAAAAACTATTGCTAGAGGTGAAAAGGCAGGATAGAAAGCTAAATCGCGCAGATAGAGTAAGTCTATATATCGATCTGATACAAATCCACACCTTTGATGAGGACGATAAAGCGGTCCAATTTGGTAGTGAGGCTTTGGCCGAGCTTGGTTGGACATTGCCAAAAAGAGTATCTAAAGTAACCTTGATCAAGGAAGTTTTCCAAACACAGCTAGCCTTGAAGCGCTTCCGTGATAGTGTCTATAGGATTCTTCCTAATGAGGATGAAGATCACATAGCGCTATCTGGGATCATTCATGCCCTTCTTTTTTCCCTACTAGTACAGAATAAAGAATCGTTAATTGTCCTGTATGCTCGTTTTATACGCCGCGGGTTAAAAAAAGGGATAGATAACTATCTAGCGAGTACTATTGGTGTGTATGAATTGCTATTGGAGAGAGGGCTTCCGTCTCTTTTCGAGTCGTCTCCTGCTACCAATCTAGAGAATCTGCAAGCGACATTTCATTCAGATGCAATCGTGCAGAATAGGCTTTCCTCTATTATCGGCATATCAAAGCAATTAGAAAATCCAGCGGAGGCTTCTGTCCATTTGGAAAAGTCGATGCGCTGGGGAGTAGAGAGCGGTCATGCGATTTTTGCAAACCTAGCTATCATGACATATTTGATTACCCATACCGGAGACGTAAATGAGTTAGCCAATATATTAGCTTACTTTGAAGGAAAACCGCGCCAATATGCAGATGAAACAACTTTGAGAGTGGTACAGGTTGCCAATGCGTATAGGGCGGCACTTCAAGATGTAACAGAGCAAGACAGCTTTGTTTCCATTCCTACTCGGACAAGCAAAGAGCAAAAGCAGGATAACGAAGACAACTATAGCTGTGGTTATAGATTAGAAGTCGCTTACTTATCCGGAAGATATCAAGAAGCTCTATACTGGGCAAATCTAGGTAGAGAAAGTGAGCTGGAGTTTGATTGGGTGAGGATCCGTAAACAACGCCTATTTGAAGCCTTAACTTTGGCGGCTATGTATCCTGATATCTCGTTGGATGAGCAGAAAAGGATCCGAAAGAAGATTCATAAACAACTTCGATTAATGGGAAAAAGAAAAGGATTCCTTGCCGCCAATACCGCAGCACATCTTCTCCTCCAAGCAGAATGGAGCAAAATGACGGACGATGAGCCGGGAGCTTTTCGCAAATATCTTTCTGCACTGAAGGAAGCAAGGGCTGAGAAGTATGGGCTTATTGAAGGGATAATTAATGAGAGGCTGGCTATCTATTACCAAGAGATCGGGAGTCAGACTGGTGCAATTGTGGCAACGATGGATGCATCTACAGCTTATACGTCTTGGGGAGCTACGGCTAAAGCCAAACAGCTTCAAACTCCCCTATTTAATAACCAAGACACTAAGCTGAGCCAATATGAGCGGGGCTCTTTTAATAGAAGTAATGATGAGAAGCTATATAATAGCTTGCCGACAGGTCAGAATAGGCTGGATAAAGTACCACTGTCCCTAGGCACGGGAGATGAACTGCACCAAATTATCAAATGGTCGAGCAAGGAAGAGGATGGTAATCCGTTGCAATCCTTTCTGGCAGCTACACTTCGCCAAGTGGGAGCGAGTAGGGGATTCATATTTAGGTATCAAAATGAAAGCTTTCACATTGACGCTGAGATATCTCATCATTTACTTGGTCAAGCTGCTTCAGCTATGTACTCCGAGAGTGTAATGTATCATGTCCTTCGAACGGGCGAAGCGGCTGTGCTTGATGATGCTACTCAGAGCTACTATAAAATGAAAGACCCTTATATTCAGCAGCAGGGGGCTCGTTCTATCATCTGTATGCCCATTGTATTCCCCGCTGATGAGTCACCGTATATCTTGTATTTAGAAAATACGTACGTCTCATGCGTTTTTACTGATTCAAGTGTAAACATCCTTAAACTAATGATAAATCGGATGATTTATCTTAAAGTGCTTCAGCACTCTTCTGATAGGGTAACGAGTGAAAGTACGCAACTTTTAGCGGAAACGAGTGACCAGAAGCTCATAGAACCATTAACGAATCGAGAAATAGAAATCCTACAGATTCTAGCAGAGGGTCTATCTAATAAAGAAATTGCCGAGAGCCTCGGTATTACCGAAGCAACGGTAAAAACCCATGTCTCCAATATTTATGGCAAGCTCGGAGTGAAGCGGCGTGGACAAGCCATAGTTCGAGCTAGAGAGCTCGAATTGCTTCGTAAGTAAATACGTATAATTGAAGAATTTTGCCTTAGAATGTCTATTGGAGACCTCCAAACATTCTAAGGTTTTTTTCGGACTACAACTTTCGTATGATCTTTTTTTATCAATCAGTATGTATACTCTAACTTACGGCAATAGCAAGAAAACAGCTATAACAAGAAACTATAGTGGCAAATATATTGTCGTATAAGATTGAAAGATAGGAGAAAAGTGTGAATGCTGCAAAGATGGAATGACTTCATGAAGAGGGTATCAAGTACAGTTATTATTGTTATGTTATTGATCAGTACATATCCAGTAGCTTGGGCTGATAGAGAGAGTGGTTCTATATCGTTTATTCAACCTCAACAAACTTTGCTTGATCGCCCCGTCGCTATAGAGATAGACAACGAAGGTAATATGTATGTTACAGATTACGGTAACAACCGGATTCTTAAATTAGACTCGAATGGAGGCTTTTTTACCGAGTGGGGAGAATTAGGAAGTGGAGATGGTCAGTTTAATAATCCAAGTGGAATCGCAATAGATAACAACGCCAATGTCTATGTAGCGGATAAACTTAACCACCGAATCCAAAAATTCGATTCGGATGGCAACTATCTCTCCGAGTGGGGGAGGTGGGGCAATAATGATGGTGAATTCAGATCTCCAGTCAATATTGCGATTAACCACAGCGATAATACGATCTATGTAACGGATCAGGATAACAATCGAGTCCAAAAGTTTGATTCGAACGGTCATTTTCTCAGCAAGTGGGGAAGCCGTGGCAATGGAGATGGTGAATTCAATAATCTATATGGTATTGCGATTGATCAGAGTGGGCATGTTTATGTAACGGAAAGCGAAAACCATCGGATCCAAAAATTTGATTCGGATGGGACCTACATGAGTCAATGGGGAAGCCTAGGCAATGGAAATGGCCAGTTTCAGCATCCCTTTGATATTGCCATAGACAGTAGTGGCCATGTTTATGTTCCTGATGCTCTTAATAACCGGATTCAAAAGTTCGATTCGGATGGGACCTATATTAGTCAATGGGGAAGCAATGGTAATGGAAATGGTCAGTTCAACTTTCCTAACAGTGTGGGAATAGATAGCAGTGGAAATGTTATGTAACGGAAGCCCTTAACCCTCGGATTCAAAAATTTGATCCGAATGGAGACTATCTTGACGGGTGGTCCAGCTTCGACATCACACCATCGATTACGCCTAACTTCGAATCCTTCGATAAGAATGAGTCAGGATTACATTATCTGGATATTAATGTGACCTTGGAGGAAAAGGGCCATGTCCTATCCGGGATTCTGAACGGTTCCACAACATTAATCGAAGGAAGCGATTATCTGCGAGTGGGAAATACGGTCACGATCAATAAGGAATATTTAACAACATTGCCGATCGGACAGGTCGTATTAACATTTGATTTTGGTGTAGATACTCAGTTGCCTTTGACAATAGACATTAGTAACTCGACCCCAATACCTGGCGCTCCATATTTGCAGCCTGCTATTGCTAGTGATGAGCAGGTTAGTTTGACATGGATCCCTGTAGATGATGCTACTAGCTATAAAATCTATCAAAGCCTGAGTCCTACTATGAATGGAACGGAAGTAGGAACGGTAGTCGGGTCAGTATACGATTATACGGCTACTGGTTTGGTAAATGGGACGACCTACTATTTTACGGTTAGGGGAGAGAATGTCCAAGGAGAAAGTCCTGCCTCCAATATCGTAAGTGCAACTCCGTTTACGATACCAGGAGCGCCAACGAACGTTGTGGCTGTGCCAAGTAATCGTCAAGCGACAATCACCTTCGACGCACCGGCGTTTGACGGAGGCAGTCCCATAACAGATTATGAGGTCACCGTATATCCTGAGGGGCATAGCATAATCCGAGCTAGCAGCCCGATTGTTGTTATGGGTCTGACGAACGGTGAGGCGTATACGTTTACGGTAAAAGCAAACAATGCCGCAGGCAGCAGTGTAGAGTCGGCGGCTTCCGATAGTATAACGCCGAGTGCGCCACCAAGTGGCGGGGGCAGTACACCACTACCACCGATTGATCCAGAGCCACAACCATTAAGAGGAGTGGATGTGAGGATAGATGGGAAGCTGGCTGCCGCAGGCACCGTTTCTGTATCCCAATCGAAACGAGAGGGGCGCACCGTACTAGTGGTCGCTCTGAATCAGGACAATCTTGCGAAGCAGGTGGCAAGTATGGAGTTAGGAGGGGTGCTCGAGGTTCATGCTAGTCGCCAAGTCGACGAGGTGTATGTGGAGCTAAGCAGAACACAGCTTGAATTCTTAAGAGAAAAGCAAGTTTTACTCGAGCTTCAAGCGATTAAAGGCACCTATCGATTGCCAATTGAAGCGATTGATATCCAACGTGCTTTGGCTGATACTGAAAAACCAGTCACGCTACAAGAGTTTAAGGTGCGTATCGGGGTGGGGGAACCGAGGGAAGCTGTGCTGAATCTTGCTGAAAGTGTAGCAGAGACAAACGGCTTCACGCTTCTCTCAGACCCAGTGGACTTCACTGTGGAAGCCTACCATGGAGATACCCAGCTGGAAGTGTTGCCGTTTGATCGTTATGTCGAAAGACTAATCCAACTTCCAGAGAGTCGCACGCCGCCCCAAATGACAACAGCTATCGTTCTGGAGAAGGGTGGAACGGTTAGACATGTGCCCACGAAGGTGGAGTCGGAAGACGGTCAGGAATATGCAGTCGCAAGTAGCTTAACGAACAGTACGTATGCCTTGATTTCTCATTCACTAACGTTTGAGGACGTACAGGCACAATGGGCAAAAGAAGCAGTAAATGATTTAGGAGCAAGACTTATTGTCCAAGGAGACAGTAGGGGCTTATTTTATCCTAGAGAAGATATCACCCGTGCTGAGTTTGCTGAGATTCTCATAAATAGCTTGGGTTTGAAGCTTAATAGTGTGCAGGTTTCTCCTTATCCTGATGTGATGTCGTCTGCGTGGTACAACGATGTGATACAAACGGCATACGAGTATAACCTTATTAATGGTTTTGAGGACGGTACTTTTCGCCCAGCGGATAAGCTGACAAGGGAGCAGGCGATGAAGATTTTCTCGAGTGCGATGAAGCTGACTGGGTTGAAGGACAAACTTTCTGCGCAAATAGAGGAGGAACTTTTGACTCCATTTTCTGACGCTAATGAAGCGGGGCAATGGGCGCTAAGCGGTATAGCGGATAGCCTTCAAGCTGGCATTGTTACTGGACGAGACAGAAAGACACTTGCCCCTAAGGCATTCATCACGCGTGCAGAAGTCGCAGTTATGGTCCAAAGGCTATTAAGGGAGTCAGGATTAATAAATTAAGACAATGAAAACATACAGCCAATAATTCTAAACAAGGAACGTTTTATGAACAAAGCCGCATCTCTCACAACGAGAGTGCGGCTTTGTTAGAGTTAAAATAAAATACTTTTATCTTATTTTCTGTAGGAGACTGTTCTCATAAATTCTTATTTTCACTTTGCTGTATTAATTTAAATCAGATTTTGTATTGGTAACTTTTCTCTGCCACGGTGTCCCCAATAAAGGCAACGCCCAACGATCTAAGCCGTAATAGCCAGCTACCTTCCAAGCTAACACGAGCCAAGTAGCCAACACGAAAAGTAAAGGATTGGTACTCAACGTACCAGCAAACAAAAAGCTGACGTTCATCACTCCGCCAAAGAAAGCAGCAATCCCTGTTAGTAAACCAAGAATAAGTCCTAGACCAACCAATAATTCTCCATAAGCCACCATAAAAGAGAAAACCTTAGCATTTGGTAATACAGCGTTTTGTAAAAATGCGGCGTACCACGAAGCAACCTCTTCCTTCTCTAGTGCTCCTGAAACGAAGCCTTGAACCGCAGCTCCAGCATTTTCACCGGTCCAGGCAGGGCCGGTCACCTTTTTCCATCCAGCCGTAATCCAAGCGTATCCTAAATACAGGCGAACAATAAGCCAAATCCAAGCTGAATTAGTGTTTGAGAATAGAAATCTCGAAACGGGATTCTCAGGAATGATAATTTCCTTACCTCTAGCCATATGTACACCTCCAAATGTAGTAATATTTGCTATAACACTACTATCCCCCAAAAGATAGAATTTTTCAACTACAATTAAGGAACAGATCGTGCTAAATGGATTATAAAAGGAGGTGTTCATTTTTCATAATAGATTTAAACGTAGGATCTACTTTACTGAAACTGATTTAAACGATCATATTAGTATAAAAAACCTATTCCATAACCAAACAGAACTCCAATAACGATAGACCACAAAGCAATAGCAATGGTTATCCACAAGCTTACATAACTCTTATTAGCACCGGCTGCTAATGCAATACCAGCTGAAAGGTGATATCCCAATAAGATACCTGCCAAAGAGACCCCTGGAACACCATATTTTTCGAAGTATCGTCTTGCTCTTATTGCGCGTTTGCTTGGCTCTTTATCCGTCTTCTTTTTCACTACCTTTGCACGTAATTTATTGATTACCCAAATAAATGCCATGACAGAAACTAAGTTACCCCCTATAGCTGTCAAAATTATAGGTATAGCCGGAAAGCCTAAAACTAACCCCATGGGTATGGCACCGTAGGACTCAAAAAACGGGATTAGTGAAAGAACAAAGATCCCCACTAATTGTAAAAATAAGTTCCCTTCCAAAGCCGGTAGTAGGTTAAAATAAAACTCTTGTAACTCTTGCAACATATGAAAGCTCCTCTCAAAGTACGTCGTTTGTCTATCAATTGTTTTGAAGGCAATTGAAGTGTACTCTTTCGCTACATCTGATTATCTTTTTATTAAAGGTTTCCCCTCCGCATCAACCAAGACTGTAAGCCCCGAACCAGAAAGATAGCTAACAAATATTGTACTCCAGTTTCTTTATCAGTAATAACATTGGCAATTGTTCCACCTTGGGCAGCCGGGTGTTCTACCTCAAATCGGATATCTTTTGACATCATAACTCCTCCTTGTTGTAAAATTTTTATTCAAAAATAGAATAGTTCCTCAAACTTCTTATCCAAAGCAATGCAAAGGATTAAGGCTAGCTTTGCTGTTGGATTAAATTGTCCTGTTTCAATCGAACTAATGGTATTCCGAGAAACACCGACTAATTTTGCAAGCTGTGCTTGGGATAGATTCTTTTCAGTCCGTACTTCTTTCAGGTGATTTTTCAGGATCAATTCATTTTCCATGAGCTCACCCTATCATTCCATAATCTTTAATTAGCTTTAAAATATGGGCGACTGTTAAAATGATCGTCGCAAGTCCATAAATCGTTGCAAGGACAATATCGCGTTTACGTCTCATACGGAACGCTTTAAAGATGAAACCAGCGGCGGAAATAGAAATGATAACGGCATATAGGCCAAAATCAAAGCCCTCTCCAATTAGGATTTGTGTCACAAATAAGAGGGTGGCTAAAATAATCCCTGTAGTAGAGCCAATACTTCCTGCATGTAGCTGAACTTCTATTTCGTATAAATCTCGATCCTTATTTTCCTTTCTACTTTTTGACAAGATTTCATCTTTGTTAATAAGAATCCCTCCCAACTAATTTGCCAAGTTTACTTGTCATACTCTTATTATATTATTGCCAAGTTTACTTGTCAAATAATCATACTTCCATAGCTTATATCTAGCCATAGATATACTTCCAGCATGTAAAATTTAATAGTAACAATACATTCTATAAAAGATAGAATTTTTCAACTATAATTAAGGGGCAGAGCATGATAAATTGAATATAAAAGGAGGAGATGAAATGAGCACTTTATCCTATGATTCAGGAATTATCTATGAGTTCAACAAAGAGAATCCCTATACAAAAGAAGTGTCATCAGGAACTACCTTGACTATTCAGACCTATGATTGCTTTCAAAATCAGATCCAAACTCCAGAAACTGAAGTGAGTGCAATTGATTGGGATAAGATCAATCCAGCTACCGGGCCTATTTATATTAGGGAAGCGAAGCCCGGGGATATTTTGAAAGTGAAAATAGAGAAGATTGATATTGGAGATCAAGGTGTGATGGTCGTAGGACCAAACTTGGGTGTAATGGGGCACTGCATAGAAAAAATGGAATCTAAAACCCTACCCATTCAAGAAGACAAGATTCTCTTCGACACGATTGAGCTTCCACTAAATAAAATGATTGGAGTCATTGGTGTTGCTCCTGATGGAGAAGGTGTGAATTGTGGTACTCCAGGTGCACATGGTGGAAATATGGATAATAAATTGATTACGGAGGGAGCTACTTTATATTTCCCTGTTTTTGTTGAAGGTGCTCTGTTTGCTCTGGGTGACCTTCATGCTGCTATGGGCGATGGTGAAGTAAGTGTATCGGGAGTAGAAGTAGCAGGTGAAGTGACGGTGACCTTGGAAGTTGTTAAGGGTGATTTATTGAAGCAACCGATGCTAGAGAACGAGTATTCTTTTGTTCAAATTGCTTCTGCTAGTACGCTGGATGAGGCTACGAAGATAGCAACGACAGAGATGATTGATAGGATTGTGGCAAAGTCTAAGCGTTCCTTGAGTGAGATCACAATGCTGATGAGTGCAGTGGGACAAGCAGAGATATGTCAGATTGTTGATCCTCTTATGACGGCAAGGTTTGTTGTTCCTAAATGGTTACTTAAGCAGTTGGATATATCATTAATTAATGAATAAATCAAAAAAGGAGGGCGGTACTCGTCCTCCTTTAATATTAATTGACTAAGGGTAAAGTAACCTGAATGGAAGTCCCTTCTCCCAACGTACTATCCACCTTAATCTTGCCCTGATGAGCAACTATAAATTGCTTTGCAATAGCCATTCCTAGTCCTGTACCAGCCGTTGGTATATCTGTGGCGGTCCCCCGAAAATAGCGTTCAAAAAGATGCTCGATTTGACTCTCACTCATGCCGATCCCATCATCAGCAATCGTGATATGTATAGCCTTGAGCTCACAGGTGAGGGACACCGTAATATTCGTTTTCGTTTCGTTGTGAATGACCGCATTCATGAGAAAATTAGTTAAGGCTCTTTTAAGCAGGTAGCTGTCGAAGGAATACATAAAGGATTCTTTGTCGGAGCTTACATCAAACTGATGATGCAGGGCATTAGGCTGCTGTTTAATGTCTTCAACCAGTCGATGAAGAAAAGCGACAATATCTATGCTTTCTTTATCGAGTGGAACTGAACCCTGCTCAAATTGTAAAGAATCACTCAGGTCATCGATCAGATGCTGCATATGAGCCGCTTTCTCCCTCATGATCTTTAGGAAGTGGGTTTGTTCTTCCGGTGACCAGGTATGCTTTTCTGAAAGTAGCATCGTCGAATAGCCTTGGATATAAGATAAGGGGGTCTTTAGGTCATGTGTGACCCCTGAAGTCCATTCCTTGCGCATTTTTTCGAGTTCCTTACGTTCCACATCATTCTGCTGAAGCCGAGTAGTTAACAGTTCCATCTTCTCGGTTAGCTCTTGATATAAAGTAAAGAAGCGCATATTTTTACGGTTGGCATATTCATTTACTTCTGGAGCGGTGTAGTTTCCTGCAGCTAAATGATCAATCCATTTTAAGTGATAAAAAATAGGAGAGCTCATTCTTCGTCCAAATATTAGTCCTGCAATCAAAATAAAGACTAAAATAGGGGGGACAAATCCTAAGAAAGCCAAGATTAAGGCCTCAGCTAAATCGATCTCAAAAAACCAGTGCATAAAAGGAAGACGAGTAATGATAGCATAGAGAATAAAGAGAAATATATAAAGGATAATACCCTGGACAACGATACCTATTACAAATTTGAAATAGTGTAGGCCCAGCTTTTTTTCAAGATTCATTCGCTCAGCTCCTTGCGCGAACCGTTTAATTTATAACCGAATCCACGAATATTAATTAAAAACTCCGGCTGTGTAGGGTCATGTTCAATTTTCTTCCGTAGCCTGCGGATATGGACCATGACCGTATTATCATCGCCAAAGCTTTCTAGTCCCCAAATTTTTTCATAGAGACCCTGTATGCTAAATACCTGATTCGGATGCTCACAAAGAAACGCTAATAGCTCAAACTCCTTTGCAGGGCATGGGACATGCTCACCGTTCACAACCAGCTTTCCCTCTTGCCTATATAACTGAAAAACCCCGTAATCGTATATGTTTAACTCAGTAGATGATTGCTGAGCCTTAGCTAGCTCCTGCCGTCTTAAATGTGCTTTTATTCGAGCGACAACCTCCAAAGGGTTAAACGGTTTGGTGATATAATCATCACCGCCAATCGTTAGCCCCATAATTTTATCTAAATCCATCGTTTTAGCAGATAAAAACAGAATAGGAACCTGCGTGATTTCACGTAAACGCCTACATAATTCAAAGCCATCGATATCGGGAAGCATAATATCTAAAACAATAAGATCGAAGCTTATTTCGTCCACGTAAGCAAGAGCTTCCTTGCCATCCTTAGCGAAATAGAGGTGCTCAAAGCCTTCTTTCTTCAAAAGAAAGTTAAGCATTTCTAGCAATCCCTGTTCATCGTCTACCAGTAGTAATTTGTGATTCATACCATTTTAGTCTCCCTTATAGCTTAATCCGTGAGCTCCTTGTGGAGTTGATTGCAGTAGGTGTTCTTACATAGGTGTCTGTACGTGATTTATGTTTAAAGAAATAAAGGTTTGCATAAATAAAGCTAGTTAAAAAAGAAAATAAAAGCCCAACCCACAATAGCTCCTGCCCAAAAGGCCATTCAAACATCAAGAAAAGAAAGGATAAATAGAAGAGGCAGGTACTTGCTTTCCCAAACTTATTAGCGGGGAGAAGATTCCTGCTCTTCTTTGCATGTAGCATGCTCATGAGGAGAATTGTGATCACGTCACGTAAAACGAAAATACTTGCTGCCAGCAAAGATATTCGCTGGTCGATTAGAAACGTTATAATGACACTCATCATCATTAATTTATCTGCTAAAGGATCTAATATTTGCCCTAAAGCGGTAATTTGATTGTTTCGGCGAGCCAAATACCCGTCCAAAATGTCACTACATCCTGCTAGAAGCAAAATGAAGAAAGCATACAGATTGGCATCGACCCATCCGGAAAAGAAGACATAAATATATATAGGAATAAAGAAGAATCTTGTAAGAGTGATCGTGTTAGGGATGTTCATATTTGCACCTCAATCATAGCATGTTTGATCCACTTTTTCATTGGACCTATAACTACACGTTGTATTCAAGCCTTTACTTTTACAAATTGCAGGATAAGCTTAGGAGCATGTGAAAAAGTAGCAACAATCTTTGAAATTGTTATTAAGGCAATAAAAGTCATGGTAGGCACCACATTTCATTTAGTTTTAGAATTCATAAGTGTATTAGGAACAGCTACTAAGGCGCTGATAATGATAGTTGCTAATGAAGGAATATACCTCATGAAAAACCTGAGATTGATTTTTACTTAAGCAAATCAAGTGACCACACTTCTCTACAAGTAGAAGTTTTTTCTTTTTTGCTCCGATGGTTAAGTAGAGGTAGTTAGCGCTTTTTGCTTGTACCAAATGATCAGAATCACCCTGAATAATTAAAGTGGGGGCCTCCACCTGTTTGTACAGATTCAGGGATTCCTGCACGATTTTTTTGAATTCTCTTGTTGCACAATAGGGAGTGTGTAGGAACTTTTTTACATAATTCTTTACTTTATCTGCTTGAAAAAATGTTTTTACAATCTCCTTAACGTTAAATGTAAATATAGGTGTAGCTAGTAAAGTCAATGATTTAACATGCTCTTTGTATTTAACAGACAAATGCGTAGCGATGATCGCTCCAGTAGAGAAGCCAATTAAATGCACACTTTTACCGTTTTTAATGATTTTTTTTAGTTCCGTTTCTGCCTTCTCAATCCAATCAAAGCGATTTGAGGACATCATTTCTGATCTTGATCCAGTTAGCCCTTTAAGCTCAAACGTTTTCGTTTTAAAGTATTGGGCCTGCAAAAATTCTGATAGTGGAGCAATTTCGAACTCTCCCCCCGTAAAACCGTGAATCATTAAGCAAGTTTCCATGCAGTATTCCTTCCTTCCTGTTCTATTTGACGGACGTACTCGCTATCAACACTGAAAGATGTTCTTTGTATCTGTGCGTTTGGATTTCCACGCGACTTAGTAACTCTATGTACATCGTAAAGAATCAAATAGAACTCTACGGAAAGCGAAGCTGAACAGGGGAATAACATAACCTGAACTTTACCTGAACAATCTATAGTTAAATGTCTTGAAAACATGGCTCCAATCAAGTAGAATAATAGACAATATGTTTTCTAGGGTTCCGCAGGTGTGCAGCCATGTTGTGAGTGCTGTGTACGGTCAGGTCCGAGAGAAAACACACAGCGTATAGCTGTGTCACGGAGGGATAAAAGCCCGGGAGATATCTTAAAGGATATTTCTCGGGCTTTTTTTGCATCCTAAGAAAAATGTACTAGGTTTTGATGTGATGCTCCGTATGACAAAAGGTGCTCTATGTGTATCAGTGAGTCGCACCTTCATATGTAGAAGATACCTCAAAATAGAGGCTATTTACACGGGACACAAGGTCGATTTCAGTATACGACCTGGGGCTTACACAACTATAGGAGTCCGAGAAATAAATAAGGAGAAAAGGGAGTAGGATGGAGATGAAAAAAAGCTGGACAATGGTTTTAGTGGCTGCCTTTTTTGAGGTGTTTTGGGTCATGGGATTAAAGCATGCCTATGATGTGTGGACATGGTTAGGAACCGTAATCGCTATAGGAGTAAGCTTTTCTCTACTGATATTATCAGGAAGAAAGCTTCCCGTCGGTACCGTTTACGCTGTATTTGTTGGACTTGGGACGGCGGGAACGATGGTGGCTGAGATCGTCTTTTTTGCTGAGCCAATCAAGCTAGCAAAAATTCTTTTGGTTCTGCTGCTTCTAATCGGAGTGATTGGCTTGAAGCTAGTGACTAAGCCTGAGGATCAGAAGGTGAAAGGGGTGGATCGATAATGGATTGGGCATTTTTAGTCCTTGCTGGGATTTTTGAAATGTTTGGTGTGGCCATGATCAATAGGTTAAATAAATATCGTAATATAACATCGCTGCTTCTTTTAATCTTAGGGTTTGGCCTGAGCTTTTTATTTCTGGCTCTGGCAATGGAGACCCTGCCTATGAGTACAGCCTATGCTGTTTGGACAGGGATAGGTGCATCAGGTGGAGCAATCATAGGGATGGTACTTTATGGTGAGCCTAAGACTTGGCCACGAGTCCTGTTCATTTCAATGATCTTAGGGGCGGCTGTGGGCTTGAAGCTATTTTCCTAAAAAGGCCTCACAGAAGCTTCTTCATTTAATCATAGTTGATATTAAATAATGATTTGTGTTCTCATGTCTGTGTTGATGGTGATGGGAGTTTTACCTATTATCTCTCCATCGGCATGAACAAGAAGGGGTCTCTCACTGGAAATAGTGAGGGATTTCCCTTCCAATAAAGTGACCTCTTTAAAGCGCTGATGCTGCCCCATAAAGACCGTTATAAACACAGCTAGAAGCTTCCACTTGTTCAACTGATGGACCACACATAGGCTTAGCTTTCCATCATCTGGTCTTGCATTAGGGGAAATCTTCATCCCACCACCGTAATAAGGGATATTAGAAATGGCGACCAGCCAAGCTTTCTGAAATGTATGGGCATTCCCATCTATCTCAACGTGAATGTCGCAGGGCTGATAGCTAAAAAGAAGACGAATGACACTTATGGCGTAAGCTAAGCTCCCACACCTAAGCTTATTTAAGAACTTTTTATAGCTAGATTGATTTGTTTCTTTGGCTACTTCCCCATCAAAGCCTATGCCTAATCCATTAATAAAAAACCTTTCTGCTTTTTTTCGTTCAGAGAAACGGAAACGACCAAGATCAAATGTTCTTGCAGACTTATTTTTCCTTTCATAGATACGCTTCCACGCTTTTTTGACAGAGCGCGGGACCATAAATCCGCGAGCAAAATCATTACCAGACCCTCCAGGAATATATCCTACAGGAATTTGTGGATAAGAGCGCAAGCCATTAATAACTTCATGCATGGTCCCGTCCCCACCTACAACAATAATGGCTTCTAAACGCTCGCCGTGGAGCTCAGCTATCTGTAAAGCGATATCCTCAGCATGACCAGCGTGCTTCGTGAAGAAGGAACGATAATACACGTTTTCTGTTTCTAAATCAGCCTTAATAAGCTCCCATACTTTAGAGCCCTTACCACTTCCTGCAACAGGATTTATAATAAAAATATACATATTATTTTGACGCATATTTGTATTCCCCATTTATTCTTCAATTTATCTATGTTATTTATCTCAATCATTCTTTACTATAATTATCGAAACTTTTTAACCATTTATGAAGTCTATTTTTACAGTCTAAGAATTTATAAAATTTGATACAATGATTTCTTCAAGTTTTAAAAATTCTGGCTGCATGTAAAAGCTTCCTCTAATGATGGACTAGACAACCTCTTCGAGAAGGCTTCAATAGAAGCTTTTCTTACAGTCTAAGAATTTATAAAAATTGATACAATGATTTCTTCAAGGTTTATAAATTCTGGCTGCATGTAAAAGCTTTCTCTAATGATGGACTAGATAACCTCTTCGAGAAGGCTTAAATAGAAGCTTTCCTTATACTAACAGAGTAAAATTGTTCATGCTAGATGCTAGAAAAGCAAAGCTAATATAGATATACGGCAAATTAAACACTTCCTAATATAAATCTTTGTCTTAGCTGATAAAAATGGGTTTAGTCGTCCTATAAAAAGGAAACTTACTATTGAGCATAGAAGTTTACTACTAGAGTAGCAGAAATGTTATAGTAGAAATGTAAATAAACTGAAAAGACGGACATTTGGAGGATATTCTATGGGAAAAAACCTTGCCACAATTCAAGACTTTGATCAATACCATGCAAAAATTGCATCGGTCATGCAAAACGTTAATGCTGTCATTGTGGGGAAAAAACCAGTGGTTGAACTTATGATGGTAGCCATTATGTCTAAAGGCCATGTTCTATTGGAGGACGTTCCAGGGGTTGGAAAGACAATGCTTGTACGTGCCCTTGCTCGCTCATTAGGCTGTAGCTTTAAACGTATTCAATTCACACCAGACTTACTCCCATCTGACGTAACTGGTGTCTCTATATATAACCAGAAAGAAGCTAATTTTGAATTTCGACAGGGTCCTATTTTCGGGAACGTCATTTTAGCCGATGAAATTAATCGTACATCCCCAAAAACACAATCTGCTCTATTAGAAGCTATGGAGGAGGGTAGTCTAACAGTTGATGGCGATACTAAACGATTACCAGAGCCCTTTATGGTTATGGCTACCCAAAACCCGATTGAATATGAAGGAACATTCCCATTGCCGGAAGCACAGCTAGACCGTTTTCTCCTGAAGCTAAGAATGGGATATCCCACACAAGAAGAAGAGATGGAAGTTCTCACGCGCATCCAAGAAAATCATCCAATCGATCAAATCCAAGAGGTTATCAGCAAGGAAGAGCTACAGCAGTTTCAACAAGCGGCTCGTTTGACTCATGTAGATGACTCCATCAAGGAATATATTGTAGAGCTTTCTCAGGCAACAAGAACACATCAAAGTGTTTATCTTGGAGCAAGTCCTCGTGGTTCTCTTGCTTTATTACGTGCTTCCCAAGCCTTGGCGTATATTCGAGGAAGAGAATACGTCATTCCTGATGATGTTAAATATCTGACTCCGCATACATTAGAGCACCGCATCATTTTAAAATCAGAGTCGCGCTTAAGCGGGGCAACCGTTTCCAACGTATTAAAAGAAGTAATCGGAAGTGTCAAGGTACCTGTATTTAAAGAACCAATGTATAAATAATCGCGGGTTTCATAAAAGGGACGTGTATGTATGAAAAACAAAGCATCCTATGGAGTATGGACTATATCTATATTATTAATTTGTGCCTATGTCTATGCCAAGTTTCAGGGCGGGTTTATTAGCTGGTTTATTTTCTATGCCTTCTTGCCTATTGCCATCATGGCTGTAGGGTTATTTCTATTTGCCTTCCGCGGTGTGCACGTAGTTCGAGAGCTAAAGAAACCTAAGTATACAGCAGGGCAAACTGTACAGGTGAGGCTGCGAATTATGAATCCGTATCGCTTTCCGTTTATCTACCTTATGGTTAAAGACAGTCTAGACCCTAGGCTTATAAATGCTGTTGAAGACACCAAAAAGATAGTTTTGGGTGGATTCAAAAAGGAGTATATAGTTGAGTACTCCATTGAGGACGTCCCTCGTGGAGTCTTCAAATGGAATGAGCTTAGTATTGAAACGGGAGACTTATTTGGCTTGGTTAAAAGACAGCACACGTTCAGTCATGACAACGAGATCGTGGTTTATCCGAAATACCAGATCATTCGCAGATGGCGCACACTAAATGAAAAGAACATCGGTACGACCTTCAGCTTCAACCGACAGGATGAGGATGTTAGCTCCGTCATGGGCATCAGAGATTACGCTCCTGGAGATCGCTTGGCTAGGATTCATTGGAAGGCCACAGCTAGAACCAATTCCTTAAAGACCAAGGAATATGAGCATCAAATCACCAATGATTTTATGTTTTTTATTGACCGTGAAATGAAAAGCTACGGTGGAAAAGGAACGGGAGGCAAGGTCTCCGCCTTATTTGAAAGAACGGTCTCCTTAACCGCCTCCTTAACTCGCCTTGTGCTTAAGCAACATTTCTCTGCTGGGATCGTGTCCTACGGAAAAGTAGCTACAGTGATGAACATGTCTAAGGACCAAGAGCAAATATTCAGGATCTATGAGCATTTGGCGCGAATAGAAGCAGATTCGACGTACTCATTTATTAAAACAGTCCTTCGTGAAATCTCTTTTCTACCTATGGGGACAACGGTTGTTATTCTTACACCCCGTCTAGATGAAAAAATAATTGGGCTACTTAATGATATTAGCTATAGAAGAATAAAGCTTGAATTTTTCTGGATGAAGGGTCATAAAGAGATAACACAGCAAGAGAGACAATATCTAGCCATGCTAGCCCAAGCTCAAATTAACTATCATATCATCTCAAATGATCGCTTTGAGCAAGCCCTTTCTGGAGGTGATCAGCATGTCACAGCCTAAGCAGGAACATCTTAGAAAAAATCAATTCTCTTCACTTGCCTCCTTTGTGATGTTAGTGCTCGTCACATTAATGGTTTGGGAATGGCTGCGGCCTCTAATGGTTCTAACAGATACGTATACGATTAGGCCATTTATTCTTTACTTTGGTTTAGCTATGCTTATCCAATGGTTGAATCTGTCCAATTGGATCCGTTCAGGAATTATGCTCTTTTTCCTCATTTACTTCGTCCATAATCTATATATCTATGAGCCTTTTTTTAGCTCAGATTGGATTCGGTATTTAGGTTCAGAGCTCCTATACTCGATTGGGCTATTATTTAACGGAGACATAGACTCTCATTCTTATATCGTCTTAACCTTGTTCTTCTTATTGATTCACTGGTTTGGGGCTATTGTGATCTTTAAGCTTGTGATTGAACGGGGGAAGACACTGTTCTTTTTCCTACTGACAATCGTTCTGTTAGCAATTTTGGATACATTCACTCCATACGCAGCTATGTTTCCCATTATTCGTAGCTTTATTTATGGATTATTGCTTTTAACGATTAGTCAAATCGGTCGTCTATTTCCTCGTCTTGGAGATAGGGCTGCCACAGCTACGACTTCTTTTCCACAGCAATGGCTATGGACAAGTGTATTAGTTGTAGGTTTAGTGACGGCTATCGGCTTTGTTGCCCCTAAGGCTGCTCCTGCTTGGCCGGATCCGATCCATTTCATCCAAAGCTATTCGGACTCCATTCGTGAAGGGAGTGGCGGCTTTGGTGGAGGAGCCATTCAGCGTATTGGCTATGGGACAAATGATGAGAATTTAGGAGGGCCATTTATTCTCGATGATGGTCTAGTCTTTGTGGCTCAGACTCAAGGTCGGGGGTATTGGCGAGGAGAATCTAAGGATGTCTATACCGGTAAGGGGTGGGTTCAGTCTGACACGTCTGCTGAGCAAAAAGCCCTACAAATGAGTGACGGAAGATTTTATGCACAAGACCTTGGTTTAGGACTATTACATTCATCCGGTTCCACCTTAGATTCTGTGACCTCTAGAATACGATTTGACCAGCCTAGGTTTTCAACCGTTTTTTACACAGGTGAACCTACATCCATCTTTATGGATCCTGTAGAATATCCTGAGTTTCTAGAGGTTAATAGTCAGGATGCAAGCCTAAAGCTTTTTGCTGCAGGAGAAGATGAGGTTGGTCTGCACAGCTATACGGTGACAAGTGAACTGCCTACTTATTCCACTCAAGCCCTTAAAAATGCTTCTGTAGCTAATTCCCCAAGTGAGATCCTGGAGCAGTATACACAGCTTCCTGATACGCTACCAGATCGGGTAGGAGAATTAGCTCAAGAAATTGTCCAAGAAGCGGACAGTGATTACGAAAGGGTAAAAAGAGTAGAGCGTTTCTTCAAAACAAACGGATTTGAGTATAATATTGAAGATGTTGCTGTTCCAGATGATGATCAGGATTATGTTGATCAATTCCTTTTTGAGACGATGGTAGGATATTGTGATAACTTCTCAAGCTCTATGGTTGTATTACTGCGTACATTGGATATTCCTGCTCGTTGGGTAAAGGGCTTTACCTTTGGAGATGTATTAGAGGCTTCAGGTGGTGAATTTACAACTGAAATTAGGAACAGGAATGCTCATTCATGGGTAGAGGTTTATTTTCCGGAAATTGGATGGGTCCCATTTGAGCCTACGCAAAGCTTTAACAACCCATTCATCTTTGAAAGAGATGATATCGATACATCGAATCCGGAGGATTTTGAGATGGAATACGATCCTTTAGATGATCCGTTTAGCGATTCATTCGAAGAAGGGATTGAGGAATATTCCAGTTTTACACCAGGTGGGGCTTCTGGAAGTTCAGGATCTTGGTTTTCTATAGGAAGAATTTTGATCGCCTTAGCGGCTATTTTGATCCTACTATTAATTATAGCCTTCTTATTTAGAAAAAACCTGTTGTTATCTTGGGTGATTATGCGCTATAAGGAAGCATCTGATCAGCCTACCTTTTTCCGTATATACGAATGGCTTATTCGCTACCTTGGCAAATCTACAAAGCCTAGGGACCCTTCCCAAACAATGAGGGAATACGTCCTCGCCTTAGAGCAAGAGCTTGAAATTACTGAGCTTAAATCGATTACACAGCTGTTTGAGCAAATGAGATACGGGAAGAACCAGGATGATGAACAAGTAAATCGTGCATTTGCAATGTGGCGCACGATTATGAATAAGCTAAAATCTTAAAAGGAATTCCGTCTTGACCTTTTACTAAAGGCTTGTTATGATATTCCCAAATCCGAACGTTTCAACGAAAAAACTAGGATTTTCTACTCAATCTGTTCTGTGTTGAGAGTCTCTCCTAGTTTTTCGTTTGTTTTTTGATCTTATTTCCAAACAATTTACATCACATGATACGTTTTTCACTTAACAAGGAGGAGCAGCGATGGACAAGCCAAATGAATTAATTATTGTATTAGATTTCGGGGGTCAGTATAATCAGCTGATCGCTAGAAGAGTCAGAGATCTAGGGGTGTATAGTGAGCTATTACCTCATGATGTATCTATTGAAAAGATCAAAGAACTAAATCCAAAGGGGATCATTTTTTCTGGTGGACCTAACAGTGTCTACGAGGAAGGCTCTCCACGCTGTGACGAGAAAATCTTTGAATTAGGAATCCCGATTCTTGGAATTTGCTATGGTATGCAATTGATGACCCAACATTTTAAAGGGAAAGTCGAAAAAGCAACCCTTCGTGAGTATGGGAAGGCTGTGGTTAATCTAAAAGAAAAATCCCTATTATATGATGGTCTTGAAGAAGCTCAGCTTGTTTGGATGAGCCATGGTGATCTTGTGATTGAGCCACCACAAGGGTTTATCTTAGATGCTACGAATGAATCCTGTCCTGTAGCAGGGATGAGTAATCCAGATAAAAAGCTATACGCGGTACAGTTCCATCCTGAGGTACGTCACTCTGAGTTTGGGATCGAAATGCTAAGTAACTTTATCTACAAAATTTGTGAGTGTGAAGGCAATTGGTCTATGGATGCATTCATTGATTTAGCTGTAGAAGAAATCCGCCAGGGAGTCGGCTCCAAAAAGGTATTATGTGCCTTAAGTGGTGGTGTGGACTCCTCGGTTGTGGCGGCTTTAATCCATAAGGCAATCGGTGATCAATTGACTTGTATGTTTGTTGATCATGGACTTTTGCGCAAGGGTGAAGCGGAAAGTGTGATGGAAACCTTTACGAGCAAATTCAGTATGAATGTGATAAAAATCGATGCTAAAGAGCGCTTTTTATCCAAGCTTAAAGGGGTCTCCGACCCAGAGCAGAAGCGTAAAATTATTGGGAACGAGTTTATCTATGTCTTTGAAGAGGAAGCAAATAAGCTTCCAGACATGGATTTCTTAGCCCAAGGAACGTTATATACAGATATTGTTGAAAGTGGTACAGCAACGGCTCAAACGATTAAATCCCATCATAATGTAGGCGGTTTGCCTGAGGAAATGAAAATGGATTTAATTGAGCCTCTAAACACATTGTTTAAGGACGAGGTCCGTAAGCTAGGAGAAGAGCTTGGCTTACCACAGGAAATCGTTTGGCGCCAGCCGTTTCCAGGCCCGGGACTAGGTATCCGTGTGCTAGGTGAAATTACTGAGGATAAGCTAGAGATTGTGCGTGAATCTGATTATATTCTACGTGATGAAATCAAAAAGGCTGGTCTTGAACGCGAAGTGTGGCAGTACTTTACAGCTTTGCCTGATATGAGATCTGTAGGGGTAATGGGAGATGCTCGAACTTACGATTATACAGTAGGAATTCGTGCGGTTACGTCTATTGACGGAATGACAGCAGATTGGGCTCGTATTCCATATGAAGTATTAGAAAAAATCTCTACACGTATTTGTAATGAGGTAAGTGGCGTCAATCGCGTAGTATATGATATTACCTCTAAGCCTCCAGCAACGATTGAGTGGGAGTAAACTAGATACATGATTTGGTGCAGAAAAGCGATTTACACATTGTGTGAGTCGTAAAATAAATAAAAATATATACTAATGATAAGGTTCCCCTAGAATATTCCACCATGTGATGGTGATAAGAAAGGAACCTTATCATTTTGTTTTTATTGCGAGAAATTGTTTGTTTGGAGGGCTAAAGTAATGGCTGAAAGAAAGATGATTGGTCAGGGAAAAATAGCAAGTATCTATCTCGAAAATGGTTTAGCTGTCAAAAAATTTCCGGATGACTACAAATCAGACTGGGTAGAATACGAAGCAAAGATTCAACAGGAAATTCAGAGCAAAACAACTATTCCAGTACCGAAATGTGAGTACTTGAGGGATACGAATGAAATAAAAATGGAGTACATCGACGGCTACACACTTGGCAATAGGATGCGGAAAGACAAGTACAAAAACGGTTTACAAGATCTTGTTGAATTGCAATTGTCTGTGTATAACTACAGTGACTTAGAATTGAAGCAGGCACATACCCTATTTAAGAATGACCTATACTCGTCCAAGCTTGACCAAAGTCTCAAGGATAGGGCTCTTCAATCTCTTTTGAATGTTGAAGAAAAGCAAGTACTCTGCCATTTTGATATGCATTTTTTAAATATTATGTATGATGAATCTCAGTATTTCATTATTGACTGGGTAAATGCGAAATTGGGAAACCCTATACTGGATATCGCACGTACGTACGTGTTGTTAAAGCAATATGCACAAAGAATGTCAGAAAAGTATTTAAATATGATCTCAGCAGAGGGGATGTTTAATCTCAGTGAAATAAAACAAGCTGTGCCAGCCATAGCAGCTTTACGACTGCTGGAGAATGATTCAAATGATTTTTCTGCTAAACTCATAGAAATGATTATGGATGAACGGATGAATGAATATTAGAACTCACAACTTTTATTAAATGCGAACATTTAAGAACTTTAATCTAATTAATGTTCGTAAATAACTTGACTTTACTATATTAACATCTTAAACTATGAAGGTAATTAAATATTTTCTTCGTATAATTCTGAGAATATGGCTCAGAAGTCCTCTACCAAGCTTCCGTAAACAGCTTGACTACGAAAAGTGGATGATGTGATCCATATCTTTTGGGTTTTCGTTATTAGTGACTGGAGGGAATCATTTCCCCTATTATTCACTAAGCACTTTTGAATGTTAAGTTAGTAGGGAGTCTGGGTAGTAGCCTAGGCTTTTTCTTTTTGAATTCATCCATATTTAAAAGGAAGTAAGAGGGTGTTCATGGAAAAAAGAAGAGCTGAGAAGGATATATTAAGTAATTAACTAAGAAACTAAGAAGGATAAGAGAGGGATGAGTATGGATCGGTTCTTTGGTTTAAAAGAACAAGGTACAACTGTAAGAAAAGAATTCGTAGCGGGTTTAACTACATTCTTAGCAATGGCCTATATTTTGTTTGTGAATACAGATATGTTAAGTGCAACAGGCATGGATCCTGGTGCTGTATTTGTGGCAACAGCATTAGCGGCGGCTTTGGGTAGCTTGATCATGGGTCTTTTAGCTAACTATCCTGTAGCTTTAGCGCCTGGGATGGGTATTAACGCATTTTTTGCTTTTACTGTTGTTCTCGGGATGGGGATTCCTTGGCAAACAGCATTAGCAGGAACATTCGTTTCAGGAGTTATTTTCTTTATCTTAACTTTGTTTAAAATCCGCGAAACAATCATCAATGGAATTCCAGAGCAAATGAAGCTAGCCGTAGGAGCAGGTATTGGTTTGTTTATCGCTTTTATTGGCTTTCAAAATGCGGGGATCGTGGTGGCAGAAGAAGCAACTATTGTTGGTTTAGGAGATATCCTATCGCCTCCAGTATTGTTGACGGTTTTTGGACTAGTTGTCAGTGCAATACTTATGATTAGAGGAATTAAAGGTGGAATTTTCTTCGGAATGATTCTAACCTCTATTGCAGGTATTATATTTGGTCTTATCGATGCCCCATCTCAAATTGTTTCAAGTGTTCCCAGCTTAGAGCCTACTTTCGGTGTTTTATTTAAGGATTTCTTTGAGCATGTGTTTAGAAAAGAGATGATTCTTGTTATTTTCACCATGCTATTTATTGACTTCTTTGATACCGCTGGAACGTTAGTAGCTGTAACAAGACAAGCGGGTCTAATGAAGGATGGTAAGCTACCAAGGGCTGGGCGTGCTCTTTCTGCAGATGCGGTAGCTACAATGGGAGGAGCAGTTTTAGGAACTTCAACAACAACTTCTTATATTGAATCCTCTGCTGGTGTTGCTGTTGGAGGAAGAACAGGATTAACTGCCGTTTTCACAGCGTTGTTCTTTATCGTAGCATTATTTTTCTCTCCATTATTAGGTGTGGTGACATCCAATGTAACTGCCCCGGCTTTAATTATTGTAGGAGTATTAATGGCCTCATCGTTAAAAGCCATTGAATGGGATAAATTAGAGTATGCTATTCCAGCCTTTCTTACGATTGTGATCATGCCTTTTGCATATAGTATTTCTACAGGGATTGCAGCAGGCTTCTTATTATACCCAATCTTTATGATTTTTAAAGGAAGACATAAAGAGGTTCATCCAATAATGTATGTGTTATTCTTCGTTTTCGTGGCTTACTTCATTTGGTTAGTGGAGTAGAGAGTAGTAGTCGTATAGTTAGACTAGGATAAAACGGACAATATAAAAGTTTAAAATATAGGTTCAGCCATCACTCTATCTGGTGCTGAACCTATATTTTCTTTTTCTATTGATATAGCCTGAATTCTTTTTTTATTTTATTTCTCAAAAAAACTTATTGCATATTAATTTTAGATGTGTTAAATTATTATTTGTCGCCGCAAGACAGCGACGGAATATGATGAACTTGAAAATGACTTTCTTTCATTAATAAAGAATTTATCTGTTCATCTTAAACAGAACCTTGAAAACTGAACAAAGAATAGCCAAGCGTAAAAAAAATCTGTTGCTTGCCTTCCTTTCGAGGAAACAAGGAACGGGTCCAATTCTTTTGAATGAACAACGTAATGAGAGCTTATTTCAAGCTATT